>NZ_JBYCKU010000004.1:0-98207 GCF_057473545.1 Acidithiobacillus sp. TH-A67 | reverse complement strand
CTGGGACAAGGCCAAGGCCGATTTCCAGGAATATCTGAAGCAGGTCGAGCAAGGGAATGTGGAATACCTCTACAACCCCGAACTCGCTACCAATCAGCAAATCAATATGAAGACGGGTGCTTGAGGAGAACGATCAGTGAGTGCACAAGATACGGTTCTAGTAGTAGGTGCGGGCCCGGCGGGCCTCTCGGCGGCAGCCACCGTGGCAGCCATGGGCAAGAAAGCAGTTATCGTTGAAAAGGAAGATGTTCTTGGTGGTGCACCGATCATCTCGGGGTATGCCAAGCTGGTTCCTTCGGGTGAGTGGGCCAAGGATGCTATTGGTCGCATGGTGAGCCGGGTGGAAGGGGATGGCAATGTCAGTATTCACAAGTCCACCAAGGTCACCCAGCTGGATGGTGAGGCCGGTAATTTCACCGCAACCTTGAGTAACGGCAGCAAGGTCGAAGCTGGTAGCATCGTACTTGCTACGGGCTTCACCCACTTCGATTCCATCAACAAGCCGGAATGGGGTTTTGGTACCTACGAAGACGTGTTGACCACCTCCCAGATGGAGCAGATGGTCGCTACTGGCAAGATTCAGTGTCCGTCGGACGGTCGTGTGCCGGAGCGCGTCGCCATTCTGCTCTGCGTCGGCTCGCGTGACCGCCAGATTGGGCGTGAGTGGTGCTCCAAGATCTGCTGCACGGTTTCTGCAAATCTGGCCATGGAGATCAAAGAGATTTCTCCGAGCACCGACGTGTTCATTTACTACATGGACATCCGTACCTTTGGCCTGTATGAAGACAAGTTCTACTGGAAGAGCCAGGAAGAATTCAAGACCAAGTTCGTCAAAGCGCGTATCGCCGAGGTGACCAAATCACCGGATGGCCGCCTGCTGGTGAAGGGTGAAGATACTCTGGTCAAGCGTCCGATCGTGATCCCCATGGATATTGTCGTACATGCCATTGGCATGGATCCCAACGCCCTGAATCCCGAAATCGCCAAAACCTTTGGCATCGGCTTGGAAAAGCACGGTTTCATCGACAAGGCCGAGCAGTACACCAACAGCCAAGGGACCACCCGTAAGGGTATTTATACCTGCGGTGCTTCTACCGGTCCTGAAGACATCGATACGTCTATCGCTCAGGGTCAGTCCGCTGGCTCGCGTGCGGTGGCGGATCTGTTCTCCGCGCAGAAAGTGGCCGTTTGAGTCTGATGCAAGAGTCCGTAACGCCGGCCAAGTTGCCTATCGATCTCGATGTCGGCCTGCTCAAGAAATCGTTCTACGAGCTTGAGGAGGCCCTCGAAGGGCAGCAGGGTTTGTCTGATCTGATTGCTATGCTGGAGGACAAAGGCGCAGTATTTCAGTCAATTCTCTCCGGTATAGACAGCGACTTAGATGTTGACGGGATGCGCACGCTGGTAGAACGGATGTTCACTGCGCGGCGCAAGCTCTGGCCGACCCTGGAAGCCTATGGAGCGCCGGCTTTGCGCTCTGCGATCGCTGATCTGCTCAGCGGCCACGGAGATTTGCCGCAACGCATGCAGCGCTTCCAAGAGGCCATACCGGCGCAAGGCAAGGCGCAGAGAGCCCTACGGGATCTGGCGGCGGAACTATTGCACTTCTCAAATCCAGAGGTATACCCGCTCATGACCCGTTGGGTCTGGGATCAAGGTACGAGCTCTGGAGCGGTACGCGAGTTTGTGCGTGGAGGTGACTACATCACCGACTTTCCCTTAGGGGAGAGCCCGGAGATGTTTGAGGGTGTGCGGGAGTGGATGCGGCAAGGGCTGTCCGAACTTGGCGTGTATCGCGATCTACCCTATCTCATCGATGTGTTGTTGGCATATCAATACTCACAATATTTGCGGGCCATGGCAGAAGGGTTCCTGCGCTCGGATTTCGGCGGGCAATCGGATTTCATCGAGCAAATCCATAAATTGCTGGGAGTCGAAACCCAGCGGCGTATGGGCGGCTCACGGATCAAAGGCAAAGACGTTCATTAGTTTTCCAAATTTAGGAGTTCCTGGTTATGGCTATTCATGAGAAGACACTGATCGATCCCGATCGCATTCTCCAGCACGATCATCTGGTCGTGGATGGTGTGGATGTGTCGGGATCTTGGAATACCATGATCTCCCCTCGTACCCTGGTGGATTACGAGCCGGATTTCGAAAAGATCATTCAGAGCTACGGCGGTGGCGAGAATGTACATCGTTGTTGGCAGTGCGGTTCCTGCACCAATTCCTGCACTATGTATGCGCAGAATGTGGACTTTAATCCACGCTATTGGATTTACCTGATTCGCCTGGGTCTGAAGGCCGAGCTGATGAAGGACAAAGACATCATCTGGCAATGCGTTTCCTGCAACAAGTGCACCAACATCTGCCCCAAAGATGTCCGTCCGGAGGGCGTGATGAAAGCCACCGCGCACTGGCTGGAAGAAAATGGCTACACCCCCAAGACCTTATCCACCCACTTCGATGAGGAATTCACTCATCAGTGTCTGGAGTATGGTCGGATCGAAGACACGGAAGTCATGATGGGCTTCTTCAAACGATCCGGGCAGCCACTCGTGCAGACCTGGATTATCAATTTCGGTAAGAATCTCAGCAAACACATGCCCCTGGGTCAGTTGGCCAAGATGGGCCTGAACGTCGTGTTTCGTCCCAAGACTAAATCCTGGGGTCGCACCGGTGAAGTGCTTGCTGAGTACGTCAAGACGCAGAAGGAGGCCGCGCATCATGGCTAAGGTTGCTTATTATCCCGGTTGTGCCTTGGAGGGCTCTGGCGGGCCCTACGACAAGTCTACTCGCGTATTGGTGAAGGAGTTGGGTCTCGAGATGGAAAATCTCGAAGATTACAACTGTTGTGGGGCCATGGAGGTCAAGAATATCCACCCCATGCTGCAGACCTACATGTCTGCACGTAACTTGGCGATTGCCAGCAAACTCCAGGGTTGTGACACCGTCATGGCCCCCTGCAATGGTTGTTATCGCAATCTGAAGCAGACCGAATACGAGTGCGCGACTTCGGAAGAGACCATGAAGACGGTTCAGGACCTCGCCGAAAAGTCTGGCGATCCGGTCTATGATGGCGATGTGCGCAGCTTGCACGCGCTGGAGTGGTTCATGGAGGAAGTCGGACCGGAGGGTATCAAGAGCCGGGTGAAGAAAAGCCTGAATGGGCTGAAAATCGCCAATTACTATGGCTGCATGTACACCCGGCCGCGGCAGATCTTCCCGGAAAAGGATCAGGGCCCCGGATCGGAATCTTCCTACGCACCGCACTTCATGGATGATCTACTCAATGCCGCTGGCGCCGAGGCAGTCGATTTTCCGTTGAAGACGGCCTGCTGTGGTGGTGCTCACACGCTGTCCGACTCTGACACCTCCACGCAGCTGGTGCTGAATATCCTGCAAGCCGCTGAGGACGCCGGGGCCGAAGTCATTGCCACCGAATGTCCGACCTGTCATTCCGGTCTGGAAATGCATCAGGTGCGCGCGGAAGTAGAGTTCGGTATCAAAACCAACGTCAAGGTCATCTACTTCACCCAGCTGCTGGGCTTGGCCATGGGACTTTCGCCGCGGAAAGTCGGTATCCCCGACAATGTCAGTGACTCCATGGATCTGCTTGCTGCCAAAGGGATCGTCTGACCGAGTTGCGAAATGCGCCCCCTGATCGGGGGCGTTTTTTTTCGTCGCAGCATATAACGAGGAACAGGCCATGGAATGTAACGGCTGTGAATTTCGCGCCGAGCTCTACTATGACAAGGAAAGTCAGGTCTGGGCGCGACGTGAGGATGATGGCACGCTCACCGTGGGCATGACCGACATTTCCCAATCCATTGCCGGCAAGATTCTGCATGTGCGCGTGCGCCGACCCGGTACGCGGCGACCCATCGGCAAGCCAGTTGCCACCATTGAAAGTGGTAAATGGGCCGGACCGGTTCCCAATGTCTTCGACTGTGTGATCGAACTTGCCAACGAGGATGTGCTGGAAGACCCCAATCTCCTCAATATCGAACCCTACGAAGCCTGGATCGCCCGCGTGCGTCCGGTGGCGAGTCTGGAGGTCGCGTTGAAAGACATGGTAACGGGTGATGCCGCCTTCGAGATGTATAAGGCGCGCTGTCTGCGGGACGACATTCACTGTGAGCGGGGAATGAGATGAGCAGTCATTATCTGGAAGATGACGAAGAGAAAACCGTGGTCATTGTCATGACCAGCGGGCCGAGCACGGCGCATCGCTGTGCGACGCCGTTTTACCTGGGTTCCTTGTTGTCATCCATGGATGCAGAGGTTAAGATTTTTTGCACCATGGAGGCGGTCAAGCTCATGGAGAAAGGTGTTGCCGAGAACATGGCAGCCATGGAAGGTGGCAAACGTATCATCGAATTCATTCGGGATGCGAAAAATGCCGGAGCGGAGCTCTATGTTTGTCGGCCCGCGTTGCCCGGATATGCCATGGAAGAGACGGGCCTGATCGATGAGGTCGACCACGTAGCTTCAGCCGGGGATCTGGCCGACCTCATTCTGTCGGTCGATCGCTTGTTATTTTTTTGAGGGATTTATCTCTAACTGGATTTTTTCCGTACACCCTAAGGAGGACATTATGGGTACCGTTCGTGGTTGTGAAATTCCTGAAGATCTGATGTACAACGTCGAAAACAACGTGTGGTTGCGCAAGGAAGATGATGGCAGCGTGACCATCGGCATGACCGCGTATGCCTGCGCTTTGGCCGGCCAAATCGTCTCCTACACCCCGAAGGCTGCGGGCAAGGACATCAAAAAAGACAAGTCGGCCGCCACCGTCGAATCTGGAAAATGGGTAGGTCCGTTGAAGAGCCCGGTCGGTGGTACGGTCACTGCGATCAATGATGAGGTCGCAAAGGATCCGGGTCTGATCAACAAGGATCCGTACGGCAGCGGCTGGATTGCCAAGCTGAATCCGGCG
The DNA here is from genome assembly GCF_057473545.1 of Acidithiobacillus sp. TH-A67. NCBI lineage: Bacteria > Pseudomonadati > Pseudomonadota > Acidithiobacillia > Acidithiobacillales > Acidithiobacillaceae > Acidithiobacillus > Acidithiobacillus sp. TH-A67. The sequence goes on along the minus strand of NZ_JBYCKU010000004.1, from coordinate 93,268 downwards.
GATTTCGCTGGCGACTCTGGTGAGCTCAAGACCGGAGCTGATGCCCTGGCAGCATTCGAAGAGAAGATGAACGCCGACGGTTTCGGCGGCTGCTAAGATTTCTCTTGCTATCGCTCAGCGGCCGCCTCGGTGGCCGCTGCAGTCTTTTTACTGACGCAGGACGGACGAACTCATGAACCCATGGTTGGACGCTGTTTCCCAGGTAGAGGCCCTTGAAGACTTGCAACTCGATGCCAATCTGGTTGCGTCGATGCGCGAGCGTTGGCAGGGACTTTCGGGCAGTCAGGTCGGGCGGATGAACTTCTATACCCCATCGTTTCGGCATCACGAAACCTCCGAACTGTCTACCAGCAGTTGTGGCAAGAATGCTTTCCCGGCCATTTCCATCACCGGTGGTGATTGCAAGCTGCAATGTGACCATTGCAAGGCAAAAATTCTCGAACCGATGATCCCCGTGCGCTCTCCCGAGGAGCTCGATCGTCTAGTTGATCAGATTGTTCTGGAGGGCGGACGCGGATTATTGTTGTCGGGTGGTTCTGATCACCAGAATGTCGTTCATTATGAACCGTATTTTCCGACGGTCAGTAAGATCAAGGCGCGCTACCCCAATCTGCAGATCGCGATGCACACGGGTATCGCCACGCCAGAATTCGCCCGTGGTATGGAGGATGCCGGAGTCGACGTCGCCATGATGGATGTCATTGGCGCCCAGGACACGATTTCCCAGGTCTACCATCTGCGCCGCAGTGTCGATGATTTCGAAGCAGCACTGGAGGCTTTGGTCGCCACCAAGATGAAGGTGGTGCCACATATTGTCATTGGGCTCCATTATGGCGAGATGCTGGGCGAGTGGAACTCCCTCGAAATTGTGCAGCGACATCTGCCCAGCGCTTTGGTGCTGGTGGTGATCATGTCGCAGTACGCCAGCCAGAGTCGGCCCTTTGCCACCCCACCCAGCAACGAGGTCGGAAAGTTCTTCATGGACGCGCGTGCGAGCCTCCCGGACACCCCGGTGTTGCTCGGCTGTGCGCGGCCCAGTGGCCTGCATCGCATGGAAACGGACAGCTACGCGGTGATGGCAGGGCTGAACGGCATTGCTTTCCCCTCCGATGGCATGTTGGCATTGGCCAAGCATCTGGATCGCGACGTTTTCGTTACCCCGTCTTGCTGTTCGATGATCGTCGGCGAAGAAGTTCTTGCCCTGGGCGAGGAAAGTGGGGCCATTCCATTGGATCATATCCCGGCTGCACCCAAGCGGCGCCCAGCACTGCGCGATATCCCCATCGTCGTGACCGCCTGAGTGCTGGAAGCAAAGGATCATGGCTGAGCGAGAGGCAGGGCGGCAGCGTGGCAACGCGCAATGGGCGGTGATCGATACTGGCCTGCGCGATGCGGACGAGAATATGGCCCTCGACCACGCCCTGATGGCCGCCGTAGCCGATGGAAGGCTGGGCGCCAGCTTCCGCTTCCTGCATTTTCGTGACTGCGCCTTACTCGGGCATCATCAGTCCCCCCGGCAGGAACTCGATCTCGACTTCTGCGCCCGCGAAGGCGTGCAGGTGCAACGCCGTTTGACCGGCGGCGGGGCAATCATCTTCGATGAAACCCAGCTGGGTTGGGAGTTGGTCTGCCGGCGTGAAGCCCTGCCTGCTGGGGACATGAGCTTCTTGGCGCAAGAAATCTGCGAAGCGGCGGCCCTGGGTCTGCGTCAGCTCGGTGTCGACGCGCAGTTTCGTCCCCGCAACGATATCGAAGTAGAGGGGCGGAAAATCTCTGGCACCGGCGGCATCATCGATGGTCAGGTGGTGCTCTTTCAGGGCACCGTCCTAATCGATCTGGATATCCCGCGGATGCTGCGCATCCTGCGCGTGCCGCTCGAAAAGCTCGATGCCCATGCGATACAATCGGTCGCGGAGCGTGTCACCAGTCTGCGTGACTTGCTCGGGCGGCTACCCAGCAAAGCAGAGGTCAAAGAGGCATTGGTCGAGGGTTTCCGCGCCCACTTCGCGTGGGATATGTGCGAGACACCGGTGCCCGAAGTGCTGACGACATATCTCCCCGAGGCCTTGGCTATTGTGCGCGACCCGGAATGGCTGCAACTGCAGGATCGCCCGCGCAGTGAGCAAGCTCTCTTGCAGGCCGTGCACCGGGGTAGCGGAGGTACCTTGCGTAGTGAGCTACTCTGGGACGAGCGCGGCAAGCGGATTCGGCAAATCGCCTTCAGCGGCGATTTCTTTGTCCAACCGCGGCGCGCGGTTCTGGATTTGGAGGCAGCCTTGCGCAACAGTCATATCGAAGACTTACCGCAGATCGTCGAGCGTTGGTACCACGAGACTCCTGTCGATGCATTGGGTCTGCAGCCAAGCGATTTCGTCCAGGTCGTACGCGAGGCATTGCCATGCGCGTGATCGACTGCGACGTACTCGTGGTGGGCGTGGGACCGGGGGGCGCGGCAGCGGCCCGGGTCACCGCTGCCGCGGGTTTGCATACCATCGCCGTCGACAAGCGCAGTGAGATTGGTGTTCCGGTGCAGTGTGCCGAGTTTGTTCCCAATCCTCTTATGCGCACGGTTCATGAGACGTTGTCGCGGGTGCAGGAAGTGAGTGGAATGCTCACCGTCCTGCCCTCTGGAGCCGCGGAGCATTCTGCGTTTCCCGGCCTGATGATTGACCGCGCGCGTTTTGATCAGGGCCTGGCAGAGCTTGCTGAAGCGGCAGGCGCTAAGATCTGGCGACGCACCCAATTCCGCTCCTGGGATGGCGAGATTGCTGTAGTCCAGCGCGACGGCGAGAGCATTGCCCTACGCCCTCGTTTTCTTCTTGGCGCTGACGGCCCCCATAGCGCGGTGGCGGCAGCTCTCGGTCTACCAGATCAGGCGGTGGTTTTCACCCGCCAATACACAGTACCACTCCTGCAGGAGTACTTTGATACCGACATCTTCCTCTCCGATGCCTTTCCCGGTGGCTATGCATGGCTCTTTCCCCGGGGTGCAGTGGCAAATTTGGGGCTGGGGGCGGATCGTCGTTTCGAGAGCAACCTCAAGGTACCCTTGGAGACTTTGCACCAGCAGATGCAGGAGCGCGGTATCGTTGGGGCAGAGATCCTTGGGCGCACCGGGGGTGCGATTCCGGTGGGGGGAATCCGCCCCATGGTACATGCGCGGGCCCTATTGCTGGGGGATGCTGCAGGCCTAACGCATCCTATTACGGGCGCCGGTATTCCCGCGGCAGTCATCAGCGGTGAAGCCGCCGGGCGGGCGACCATTGCCTGGCTGGCAGGTGATACGGATGCCCTCGAAGCGTACGTAGAGGATATGACGGACCAATTCGGTCCGGCACTCCAGCGCGCCGTACAGCGGCGGCGCGAACTGGAAGCCGTCTGGCGCAAGCCGGCGGCACAGGAGGATCGCGTGATGCGGTCTGGATGGATTGCTTTTGAGGAATATTTTGCCGCCTGAGGGCGGATTGTCGAGGAGGATGTCCCATGAGTGCGGTAGCCCCGGAAACCAATCAACCCCTGAACTTCTATCGGCCCGACTACTTCGTCAAGACGCCGGCCATGCGGTCTCCCGACTATGTGCAGTTGAGCACGGCGGCAGCCATCACCCTGGGACTCATTCCCGGGGTGATGCACCGCACCAGCTGCACCCATTGCCTGAACCTGCTGATGACCTACCCCGAAGGTTGTCGCGCCAACTGCACCTACTGCGGTCTGGCCCGGCATCGGGAGGAAAGCCGCGACTACGCCGACCGCAACTTCATCCGCGTCGACTGGCCGACGGTTCGCGTGGACGAGATGCTGGAGCGGATCGCTGCCAACAGCGACAAGGGACAGTTCGAGCGCATGTGCATCAGCATGATCACCCACCCCGATTCCGACTACGACACCCAGGTGGTGCTCAAGCGGTGGATGGAGGTAGCGCCGCATATTCCGGTGTCGATCCTGTCCAACCCCACGACCATGGAGAAGCAGGACCTCATCACCCTGAAAGAGCTGGGCGCAGATATCTTCACCGTCGCTCTCGATGCGGTCACCCCGGAAATCTTCGAGCGCACCCGCGGCAAGACGGTGCAAAGCCCCCATTCCTGGGACAAGTATTGGCAGGTGATCGAGTGGGCTGCCGAGATCTACGGGCCGGAGAAGTTCGGTGCCCACCTGATCTGTGGCATGGGCGAGACCGAGCAGGAAATCCTGCAGGTCTGCCAGCGGATGAAGGATATGGGCGGGCACAACCACATGTTTGCCTTCTTCCCGGAAAAGGGCTCGATGATGGAAGATTGGGATCCGGTGCCGCAGGACCAGTGGCGGCGGGTGCAGTTGGGTCGCTTCCTCATTGATTATGCTGGTGGTCGTTTTGAAGACATGAACTTTGATGAGTATGGTCGGGTGGCAGAGTTTGGCTTCCCGCAGGCGGAACTCGAGGACATTATCGACTCGGGCAAGCCCTTCCAGACTTCCGGTTGCCCGGGTAAGGATGACGAAGAGGTGAGCGCCTGCAATCGTCCCTATGGGGACTCTTCGCCATCCGATATCCGCTCCTTCCCCTTCGCCCTCAACAAGCAGGATGTGGAGATTGTGCGGCGTCAGATGCGCCTGAAGGACCTGCAGTTCCCTGGTTGATCTGGATCGCTGCGAAAAGAAGGGGCCCGAGTGGCCCCTTTTTTGTTTTATTAGAATGTTATGATAAGAAATATCATCAAATCACAGTATTTTCTCTTTTGATCGAAGCGAAAAAACTTTGATTGTGACAGTTCTTGCAACACCTTGTTCTATCCGCCACAATCAAAATACGTTTTGACAACAGAGGGCGAGGAAGTGAAGAAGACGAAAATTTTAGGCTATGCAGTTGCCGCAGCCGTCGCTGCCGCGGGTTTCTCTGGCAATGCTTTCGCCACCAACGGCTATCAGTTGATCGGTATCGGCCAGTATGCGATTGGTATGGGTGGTGCCGTGGTCGCGGCCCCCGATGACCCTTTGTCTGCGGCCATCAGCAACCCGGCGGGTCTGGCCCTGATGCGTCCGCAGGCGGCCTTCTCTGCCGAGATTTTTAACCCTACCCGCAAGACCAATATGGGTTTTGGGGAGATTGGTAGCCATAGCAACGTTTACGGTGTTCCCGCGATCGGCTGGGTTGCCCCTGCCTTTGGCGACGGCATCGTGTTCGGTGGTGGTGTGTATGGTACAGCTGGATTGGGTGTTAATTATCTTCAAAACGTTGCTCCGAACCCTCAGCTACCATATGGTGGCTACGCCCAAGCGTACAGTAGCATTACTTTCATGGAGATGGCTCCCTCGATTGCTATGAAGGTGAACTCCCATTTGGCAGTTGGCGCTTCTCTGAATATCGCCGCGGAGCAAGGCTCTTTTCAGCAGACAATGACGCAGTTCACGAACATCAGTCCGTACCCTACGCATCCATATATTGTACCGATTGGTGGAGGGTTAAATCTTGCGACCCCGTCGTGGGCCTATGGCGTTGGCGTGACCATTGGAGCGCTGTACAAGGTGAACGACATGGTTACCTTGGGTGCAACGTATAAATCACCCATGATTTTTACGCCAATGACTTTTCAGGGTGGCGCTCAAGTTGCTCCAGGACCCAACGGAACGCAAATTCAGGGGGGTCCAGGTCAATACAGTGGTCATTTGAACTACCCGCAGCAGGTGGCTCTGGGTATCGCAATTCGACCCATTCGCCAGTGGTTGATCAGTGTGGAAGGGCAGTGGATCAATTGGCACAACACCCTCAATACTTTTAATATCCATGGCCCATGGCAGGGTACGGATGTGGTTGCGTTGCCTTTGAACTGGCGTAACCAGTGGGTTGCCAACTTTGGTACCCAATATGATGTAAACGACTGGCTGCAGGTCCGTGCGGGTTATGCCTGGGGATCCAACCCGGTGCCGAACAACAGTGCAGCGATTGCTGCCAACACCATCTTCCCGGCTCTCATCCAGAATGCCGTCACCTTCGGTGCGACGCAGAAACTGGGGATGGGCTGGAAGCTGACGGAAGCGTACATGCACGCCTTCGCCAATACCCTGACTGGCGCGCCTGGGTCGGCACCTTTCGCTCCTGGCGATCCTATGCAGGCTGCGTCCTCGACCCTGGGCGAGAACTCCTACGGCATCCAAGTCGGCTACGACTTCTAAGACTCTTACCCCTCCTCAAGGGTACGGGGGAGACGTAAGTCTCCCCCTTTTTGCGTTCTACGGGCTTGCATCGAGAGCCGGCAGGCCAGACACTAGGCGGCAGTGGATACGCGAGGAGCCTATGAAGACCATACCGATTGCCGATGTCAGTACCCTCAAGAATGAACTTAACAAATACAAGAAGGGCAAGAAGCTCGAAATACCCCGTTTCAACCAGCTGGCGCGTATGGGCTATCTGGGACGCCTGATCATGACGCCTCTCGACCCCGAAGATCCTGCGTGTAAGTCTTATCTGGTACATGTACAGGAGCCGCAGGGCTTGGCCGCCCATTTCATCGAACTCGATGAAGATTTGATCGATGCCATCTTGATCCTCGATGGGGAGCAGGCGATGGCCATTGCTGCCATCATGCAGCAAGGGGTGCAGGATCGGGCCCGCTGGCACGAGGAGCTCAACGCGCGCGATTTCTACTTTTCCTCGTTTTACCGGCCCAAGGAGCGCGCAGAATAGAGTCGAGCGTCGTGCCCGCAGAGCAAAGGAAACTGCGCTGGCTGGATCTCGGGCATTTGACTGCCGAGGAGCTGCATCAGTCCTATCAGGCCCTGGCTGCCCTGCGTCGTGCCGATGATCCTGCCTTCCTTGTGCTGGCGACGGCCGATGCGCATCTGAGCCTCGGTGCTGCTCAGTCTGCCTCTGCGGAGCTGAATGAGGCCGCTTGCGGATCCGTAGCTGTCCTTCAGCGCCCTCTCGGCGGTGGCTTGGTCTGGGTGGAGCCGACACATCTGAATTATTTTCTCCTGTCTACCCCAGATGTACAGTGTCGGCGTCCGGAGGACTTGCTGGCGGCGATGGCGCCCTCCATTCAAGCCGTTCATGCGCAGTATGGTTTGCCTGCGGAGCTGGCGGCGGGGCAGGAGTTTCGTTATCGCGGGCGGCGCATTGGCAGTACTGGTGCTGCTACCATCAGTAAGAGTCTGGTGCTGGCGGGGAGCTATCTGCTGCGGATTGACTGGCGCCCCTTTGTTGCCAGTGTCGCCACGCCGTCGCTCGAGTTCCGCAACACCCTGGCGCGCGCCCTGTCCGCCTCCCTCACCAGCTGGGAAACTGAGCTAGGGCCCAAGATGATGCCTAGCCATGCCGATCTGAAGAGTGCGTGGCAGGCGCAACTACTGGCTCAGGGCTGGCAGATTTTCGAGGAGGAGCTCCACGCCAGCGAGTGTGCCGCGTGGCAGCAGGTAGAATGGGAGCCTGTGGATTGGCAGAGCCAGGGCCGCCGACGGGTGCGCAATGGCATCAAGCTGCGCGCTGGGGCATTCCTCACCGAACAACACTGGCCGGATGGCTGGCTACGTGTCTGGACGGAAGACGGTTGCTATCGGGAAGTGGAGAGCGATGCCTGGCCGCCGGAGCTCAGTTGGGCCCTGGCTGGCGTTGCTGCTCGATCTCCCTTGCTAGCCAGCCTCTTGGATGGCTATTTGGGTAGCAGCGCCGGGCGTTGGCAGAAACGACTGGAAGAACTTTCCGTCTGGTCCGATCAATGAAGAACAGGAGAATGGGATGCCGAGTATCGAAGATCGTTTACGCAAACGTCTGATATGGATGACGAGCGATGAGGAAATGCTCCAGCTTGCGCGTGACAGTCTGCCAGCAGAGTGGTCGCTGACCGCAGCTCTGGCGGTGGAGGATTTTGACGACTGGCAGGAGATCCTGCTGCATCGTTTTCTGGTACTGGATTTGGGAGACCCGGCGATCGACCACGCGGTGATCGACGAAATCCGCCGTGAACACCAACTGAATATCCCCATTTTCTGCTATGGGGGCAGCGAAGAGGACCGGCTGGCAGCCCGCTCGGCGCGGGCCGACCGCTTCTTCAATCAGGACGAAATCCTACAGAAACTGCCGGAGTTTCTGCGCCAATTTTCCTGGTAATTCAGTGCCCGTCAGTAGGCGGGCACCGCAGTCGATCAGCCAACCTTGGCGTGCGCCTCCGTGTCGAGGAGCAGCTCGTGACTCTCGCTCTGTCCATCACTGGAAACCGTCAGAGTGGCAACCCGTACGCCCGCATCCTTGAAGGTCAGTTCGTAGGAGAACATGCCGGGCAACTCGATATTGCTCTCTTTCAGGGTCTTGCCTTCGCAGGTTAGGGTCACCTTGGCGGTTCCTTGCCCGTCGAGCATGGCCTGGATGCGAAAGGGATGACCCACCACGCGACGATAGACCTGCGGGTCACGATTGGCGTTGTACTGCAGGTTGTTCAGTTTAACCATCTTGACGAGTGTCTTGCTCATGAAAGCCCCTTTTCCGTGCATAAAATCCATTGTGGATGTCGATAGGTAAAACACGCATATCCTAGACGAAGCAGAGGAAAAAAGGTAGCTTAGGCCGAGGCGAGAGGAGTTCTCATGTACGACAAAACCCTGACGCTGGCGCGTTTGGACGCGGCGCAAGCTCGTATCGAGGCGCTTGGGCGCAATGCTGCAAATCACGAGTTTTCTGCAAATCTGCAGGAAGGCATGGCGATTGCGAGCGACATTTTGCGGGCGTTGCTGGCATCTGAAGGCAAGGAATCCGATCCAGATGCGGATTTGCTCGCGCTCTGGAAAACCCTGGTGAAGGGGCAACCGCACTGGAATACCATCCGCGATAATTGCCGCGAACTGGTCTATTACCAGAATTGTCTGGCAATGGAGCGCGCAGATGCCTTGCCGCCGCAACCGCAAAAAATGCTGTTACACACCCTGCGCCATTTATATCTATATGCCCGCAGCCATGCCGAACAATCGCAAGAGGAGACATCATGAGTCGGAGCAGCCACGGCGACAATGCCCTGCGCTATATCAGCGAAGAACCGTTTTACCAGCCGGTGGGAAATGAGCTGGGGATCTTCATGGCGGCCTGGGGGCGGCGCCTGCCGGTCATGCTCAAGGGGCCGACGGGCTGTGGCAAGACCCGTTTTCTCGAGCACATGGCATGGCGCCTCAAGCGCCCGCTGATCACCGTAGCCTGTCACGAGGATCTGACCAGCTCGGACCTGGTGGGACGTTTCCTGATCGAAGGTGACGAAACCGTCTGGCAGGACGGTCCTCTTACCCGCGCGGTGCGTGAGGGCGCCATCTGTTATCTGGATGAAGTCGTCGAGGCGCGCACCGATACCACCGTCGTCATCCATCCTCTGACCGACCATCGCCGTCATCTGCCGATCGATAAATTGGGGACGGAACTCAGCGCTCATCCCGATTTTTTGTTGGTGATTTCCTACAATCCCGGCTACCAGACGGTGCTGAAGGATCTCAAACCCTCCACCAAGCAGCGTTTTGTCGGGATGAACTTCACCTACCCCCCCGCAGAGCTGGAAGCGCAGATCGTGATGCGGGAGTCGGGGCTGGATGCCGAGCGCTCCAGCAAGCTGGTGCAGGGCGCGGCCAAGGCTCGTAATCTCAAGGATCAGGGTCTGCAGGAGGTCACTTCCACCCGTGCCCTGGTCTATGCCGGTACCTTGATGGCGGCGGGGCTGGCTCCACTCGAAGCAATCGAGGCCGCCATCATCAGTCCGCAGACGGACGATCCCGAACTCGCCTCGGCGCTGACGGAAATCTTTACCACCTTCTTCGGCGCCTGAGGCGGACGTGTCTGCCGCCAGCGAGGAGATCCTCGAGCATCTGGAAGCGGTCAGTTTTGTCGCCGGACGCGACGCTCGGGCGGCCCTGCCCGCCGTCGAGGCGCTCGGCGAGGCAGCCGTCTTGCGGTATCTGGAGACAGGGCGCGATCTCTTTTTTTATGACCGCGAGGCAGGCAAGGCCTTTTTCCATGCAACCGAGAGTCTGGTGCGCGCCTTTGGCGGTCTCGACCCCTGGCTGGAGCAGGCGCGCATCTTCCTTACCCAGCGCGGCACCTTTCGCGCAGCGGTAGGGTATTTCGAGCAAGCCGCCCAGGCTCGCGAGGAATACGGCGTGACCGGAGAGAAGATCTGGTATGAGGAAGGCGCGGACTGGATCGGTCGTCATGTCGATAGTGCCGCAGCGTATTTTCGCACGCCCATCGCCCGGCTCTTCGGCAGCTATGGTGCCGAGGATCTGCACACCCTGCTGGCGCCGGCACGGGAACTGGCCAAGGGACGTCTGGGGCTGGCCAGCTACCTCGAGGGTGCAATCAAGGTGCGCGCCATCTGTGGATTAGATGGGGTGCAGGACTGGGCATTGCGCGGTCGCGACATTCTTGCCGCCGGCCGCATCCGCGGCGAGGCCTGGTATAAACTCGAAAGCGACGAGGCCCGTGCTTTTTTGCTGGAGGTCTTGCCAGGCTTCCGCATCGGTCCGCACAAGCGGCTCTTTGCTCTGCTCTTGCAGGCCTGGACGGGTCTGCATCTGCCCTTTGAGGATGGCGATTGGAGCGTAGAGGGCGGGCGCGGCTTTCTCGAAACCGATGGCCGGAGCCTTTTCGTGCCGGCGGTGATGCCCGATCGGGAAGAGGCCATCCTCGCCTTCTACCACACCGGTGCGCATCTCGCCTTTGGCAGCTACGATGAAGACGCTATCCATGCGCTCTTCCGCGAAATCGGTATGGAACACCCGCCGCTCGATGCCGATCAGCGCATCACCTGGCGGCCGCTTTTTGCCCAGTTTGGTCAGGATCTCCTGCGCTTTCAGTTGATCTTCGACATACTGGAAGATCTGCGCGTCGATCTTGCCATGGAGCGCGAAATGCCCGGTTATCTGCCGCGGCTGCTGCGCGCCGCGGAGCAGCGGTCGGTGCCCCCTGGTGCGGCCGGGGCCTATTGGCGCGAGGCCCTGCAGCTTACTCGTTCAGCCGTATCCGGGCAGCTCCCCAGCGAATTGGCCTCTCTTGCTTCTTCCGCCGCTAGCATCCTCGATGCCTTCCGTCTGGCCCTGGCACGCTACGCGCACACCGAACTTCCCTCCATCGCTCTGGCGGAACGAGGGCCAGCATTCCTGCCCGGACACTCCCCCAATGCCGCGCGACCCGTATATCCGCGCAAACATGGCCAGACTGCGGCGGTGGAAATGGATGCCGGGGGGCAACTCGGTGCTGCCGGCCACAAAGAAAAGCCGCGCGAAGCGCCGCAGCAAGCAGAAGGCAACGATCCAGACATGGAGATCCCGCCCGAGGACATTCAAGGGACCGGTGGCCGGGTGGGGGTGGGGATTCCCATGCCGGCCAAGGTGCATGGTAGTGGCCGCGGGGTGCAGGGGCCGAAAGGCGGTTGGCCCTACAAGGAATGGGACTACCGGCAGGAAAAGTACAAAGACAACTGGGCACGGGTACACGAGCGCAAACTGCGCGAGCAGGACGAGGCACGGGCAGTGGAGATCGCCGCCGAGTATGAAGGCACCATGCGCCGCCTGAAGAAGGCCCTGCAGGCACAGAAGCCGACGCGCATGGCACCATTGCGGCGACAAAAGGAAGGTGAAGAGCCGGATATTGATGCCGCTGTACAGTTTGTCGTCGAGCGTCGCGCCGGGCAGAGCCCCAAGGCCAATATCTACCGCCAACGCCGACCCTTGCAACGCGATACTGCCGTACTCCTACTTGCCGATCTCTCCACCTCGATCATGGCCGAGGCGGCAGATACCGGCATTCGTGTGGTCGACCGCCTCCGCGCGGCGATGCTGCTCTTTGGGGAGGCCCTGGTCGAGGTGGGAGATCCCTTTGCCCTCTATGGCTTTGCCAGCAAGTATCACCAAGAAGTCCTGCTCTATCCAATCAAGCGCTTCGACGAGCGCTTCGACGCGCGGGCACGGGCGGTGCTCGGTGGCCTGAGCGGACGCTTGGCAACGCGCATGGGTGCGGCAATTCGTCACAGTACCCGGCAGTTGTTGCGCAGCCCCGCGCAACGGCGCTTGCTGTTGATTCTTTCGGATGGGCGGCCGGCTGATTATGACGATGGCGGTGATCCCCGCTATCTGCAGGAAGACACGCGCATGGCAGTGCGCGAGGCACGGGACCTCGGGGTACATGCCTTCTGTATCAGTCTCGATCCGCGCGGTGGCGATTATCTGCCCCTGGTCTTTGGGCAGGGGCACTATCTGGTCCTGCCCCAGATCGACCATTTGCCGCAGCGACTTCCGGAAATCTATCTGCGCCTGCGAGGGCATGGATGAACGAGGCCGCGCTCCTGCAGGAGCGGATTCCAGCAACGTGTCCGGCGCTCTTCGTGGGGGCGGCGCGTTATCGTCGGAACAGCTACGGCAAAAACCATCCCCTTGCCATTCCCCGCGTCTCTTTGACCCTCGATCTTATCAACAGCTACGGGGCGATGGGTGCAGCGGAGTACCGCCTGGGCCGCCCTGCCAGCCACATCGAGCTCTGGGGTTTTCACACCCGCGAGTACATTCAGGCCTTTGAGAAGGCGCAGTTTCGGGGTCGCGTCACCGATCAGGATCGCCGCATCTACCAGCTTGGCACTTTGGAGAACCCCTATTTCCCGGGTTTTTTTGACACTCCCAATCTGGCAACCGGGTCGAGTATTCAGGCGGCCGAACTGGTTTTGCAGGGGCAGACGGCCTTCAGTCCAGCGGGGGGGATGCATCACGCAGCGCCGCATCAGGCGCGCGGGTTCTGTTATCTGAACGATCCGGTACTGGCCATTCAGCGGCTGCGCCGTGCGGGTCTGCGGGTACTGTATTGGGATCTGGACGCACATCATGGCGATGGGGTGGAGGCGGCCTTCGTCGATGATCCCTCGGTGCAGACGGTTTCCATCCATATGGATACCGCTTATGCCTATCCCTTTCATGGCGGCGGCCTCGCTGACCAAGCCGGTGGGGCGCTGAACCTGCCACTGCCGTCGGAGGTCAACGACACGGAGTACCGGCAGGTATTTACCGCTCTCTGGCCGCGGGTGATGGAAAGCTTTGCGCCAGAGGTGGTGGTATTGCAGGCAGGTACCGATATCCTTGCCCCAGATCCGCTCAGCAAATTTCGCATCAGTAATGTCTTTTTTTGGGAGATGGCGCGGCGCATCGTTGCCGACAGCCCGCGCCTTCTGGTGTTGGGCGGGGGCGGCTATCATCCCATCGCCCTGGCGCGCTGCTGGACCGGCCTTTGGGCGATCCTCTCCGGCCGGGAGTTGCCCGCTATCCTGCCTGCGCCCGGCCGCGCACTGCTTGAAGCGGTGGACTGGGAGCTCGATGATGAAGATGCCCCGGATTATTCGCGGCAGTTCGAACGCCTCGATGACCTGCCTTGTGAAGGCCCGATACGGGCGGAGATCGGCGAGCGGCTAAGAGCCCTTTTCCAGGAGCACCCCCTTTTTCTCGATAGGAGAGTCCAGGTATGAGTGACACCCCTGATCTAGTCCCTGGTGCCGCCAACAGTCTGGCGACCAAAAAGTATGCCGAGCGCTTTGTTGCGGCGGGTCTGCCCGAGGGGCATTACAGTGATTTTCTCAACACCCGTATCAAGCTCTCTTCTCTTGGAGTGGGCACCTTCCCCGGCGCTATCGACGAGGTAACCGATGTGGCAGTTGCGGCCATCGTGGCGCAAGCCCTGCAATCGGGGATCAATGTGATCGATACCGGTGCCAATTACCGCTATGGAAGAGCAGGCCGCGCGGTAGGCGCCGGGATTGCCAAGGCCCTGCAGGCGGGGGGCAAACGCGAAGAATTCTTTGTTTTGGGCAAGGGGGGCTTTCTCACCTTTCCCAACGGTAAACCAGAGAATCTCGAAACCTTCTTTGCCGAAGCGGTGGAGGCCAAGGGCCGTGGTAAAAAAGAAGATCTTGCCCATGGTATCCACTGCCTCAGCCCGGAATATCTGCTTTGGCAACTCGATGAGCTGCGCGCGCAGACGGGCCTGGCAACCCTGGACGCCTTCCTGGTGGATCAGCCCGAGGTGCAAATCCCCGTCATCGGCAAGGAACGGGTCTATCGCAAGCTCATCGATGTCTTCGCCGCGTTGGAGGGTGCGGTGGCAGAAGGCAAATTACGCTATTACGGGATTTCTACCTTCAACGCCTGTCGGGTAGAGACCGATAATCCTTTGTTTCAGTCGATGACCAGCCTGCTGGGCCTGGCGGAGAAAGCGGCGGGGGAGGGCAAACGGCACCACCTGCGCATCGTCGAACTTCCCTTCAACGCCCTGATGCCCGAGGCCTACACCCGCTTCAGTCAGGTGACTGGCCAAGGTAACATCGCCTCCACCATTCAGGCGGCCTATCAGCTCAAACTGACCGTCATGGCCAGTCATCCGCTGGGTAAGGGGCTGCTGGGGCGGGAAGAGGTGTCATCATTGCAAGAGGCCATGCCCGAGCTGGCCAATGCTGCGCAGCGCGCTACGCAATTTGTCCGCTCGACGCCCGGAATTGCGGTGACTCTGGTGGGAATGAGCAACCCCCTGCATCTGGCTGATTTTCTCGCCGTTGCCCAGCAGGCCCCCCTGGCGAAAGAGCGCTTCCTGGCCATGTTCGAGAAGGAGAAGTAGGGTCTATATCCTCCTTACTGAGCAGAAAAGGCGTTTCCTAAGGTTGCTCGGCGTCGCTTTCCTTTTTCTTTTTGCTGATCTCGGCGAGGAGGCGCTCCTGTTCGGCAAAGGACAGGCGGCGGCTGCCGGCCGTAAAACCCTTTTTTGTCGCAGCGGGTTCGGCGGGATGTCCAGCGCGTTCGCTTTCCTTGACGTTCCGGTATTCCCGTAATTCCTTCTCCCACTGCTGGCCGGCATCGAGATTTTCCGGGCGCCCCTGAAAATCTTTGGGTGCCGCTGGCGTCTGCTGCGCAAACCAGGCCGCCTTGCGTTGCTCACGGTTGTATTGGCTTACCCAATTGCCCAGCTGGCGCAAGTCGATCAGCGCGGCGATCAGTATCAATACCCCCAGGCCCAAAGGAAACGGCCATGGCAGTGTCAGTGCGAGGATGACCACCACCAGGCTGGCGACAGGATATGCCCAGGCCAGTGGGCGCTGTAGGTAAAACCGATGTAGGCCGAGGAGGAAGCCTAGCCAGGTTAGGTATGCGGTAGTGGGTTTTTTTTGCAGTTGCTGCAGGCGAATCTGTACGCTCTGCAGCCCCTCGCCCTTGAGGTCGAGCTTCTCCCAGGCCTTCGGCACGAGTGATTCTCCCGGAAAATGTGTTGAACCGCTCTCATATTACCCCTAAACTCTGGCAAAGTCGCGGGCGACGGGAAAAGTATGGCAGACAGACGATTGCAGGTCTTTCACACGGTGGCGCGTTTGTTGAGCTTCACCAAGGCGGCAGAGACCCTGCACATGACACAACCGGCGGTGACCTTCCAGGTCAAGCAATTGGAAGAGCAGTTCAACACCCGCCTCTTTGATCGTACCCATAACCGCATCAGCCTCACAGAGGCGGGTATGGTGGTGTACGAATACTCGGAACGGATTCTATCGTTGTATACAGAAATGTCCAACCGTGTCGGCGAGATGACCGGAGATCTGCGCGGCCATCTGCTGATCGGCGCCAGTACGACGATCGCCGAATACATGCTGCCGCGGGTCCTGGGCGATTTCAAAATGAAGTACCCGGATGTTCAGGTGCGCCTGCACGTCGGCAACACCGACAAAATCGTGCACATGATCGAAGACAACAGTATCGATCTGGGCCTGGTCGAAGGGGTGGTGACCAACAAGAGTCTGGCTACGCTGAAGTGCTGCATGGACAACATGATCGTTATCGCGCCTGCGGATCATGCGCTGTCGGAACAGCAGACGGTTTCCGCTCGAGAACTGCTCGACTTCCCTTTCGTATCGCGAGAAGAGGGCTCTGGTACCCGGGAAGTCACTATGGAATACCTCAGTCAGGAAGGTGTTGATCCCCAAGATCTGCATATCACCATGGAACTAGGCAGCCCGGAGGCCGTCAAGGGGGCGGTGGAGGGTGGTTTGGGAGTTGCAGTTGTCTCTGAGGCAACGGTCCTCAAAGAGCTCGCCCTGGGTTCCATTGTCGCTCGCCCGCTCAATCCACCCCTGGCGCGGCCTTACTTTTTCGTCTACCAGAAACAGAAATTCCGCAGTCTGGTGATGGACGAGTTCCTCGAATTTTCCAAAGAGCGTTGCGCCAAGGATTTTCTCACCTTGCCTAAACAACGCGGGGTGATCCGTTCATGAAGCATTTTGCCGTCGTTCAGCACAGTTATTCCGAGTTTTTGGGCATTATCGAGAGTCAGCTGGAAAAACGAGACATCGGGTTCAGTTATTTCCGTGTTTTTCTCAATCAGGAGTTGCCGAGTAGCGCGCTGACTTTCGACGCATTGTTCCTGCTCGGTGGCCCAATGTCCCCCCTGGAGCAGGACAAATACCCCTGGCTGGAACAGGAGTTGCAGACCATTGCTGCCTTTCGCAAGGCCGGACGTCCCATTGTGGGTTTGGGACTGGGAGCGTTGCTGATTGCTCAGCAAGAGGGTGCGGAGCTGTCGCTGGAGCCCTACCACAATGCCTATTTTACCACCGCCCATGCGACGGAGGCGGGGCGCAACGATCCCCTGGCGCAGGCAGTCGACGGACGCCAGGTCATGGTTTGGGCAGCGGGTACTGCCCAATTGCCGGACACCATCGAGCCCTTGGTCGTAGACGATGAAGGTCGCTGGATCGCCTTCCGACCGCAGGACGGTGGCGCCATGGCCTTGCTCTTCCGCCCGGAAATGAAGCCGGGCCTGATTGAAGACATTCTCATGGAAGAGGATCGGGAAACGCCGGACAATATTGGGGACTTGCTGGCGCAGGCGCGCGAGCTCTGGCCCGAGATGCAGAAGACCACGGATCGGGTACTGGTGGCCTTGGTGCAGGAACTTTCCTTGATGTCCGAGAAGCGTAAGCCACGCGTTTTTTCTCTCAATTTGGCTCCGGCAGATAAATCATGAATGCGTATGAGCGCCGCTTACTGCGCGTGAGCCGCAAGCTGGATGATGCCCAGCGCGAGCAACTGCTGACCTTTGCCGAGTTTCTTGTCAGTCGCAGGAAGGACGCGGCTGCCAATGCCGACGCTGCCGTTCTCGAACCCTTGCAGATTCCGGCGCGGGAGGGGGAGACGGTGGTCGGGGCCATCAAGCGCCTGCGCGAGGCCTACCACATGCTCGACGCCAAGGTGATGCTCAACGAAACCGCCTCGGTGATGTCAAAGCATGCGGTCGGCGGCTTACCGGCGGAGGAGGCTATTGCGGAGTTGGAAAGCCTTTTCCTGCGCCATTACGAGCGTTATCGCGACGAATTTTGATGTTACACCTGCTACAGGTAGTCCTGCATTTCGATCAGTGCTTGGCTCTGTTCCTGCAGGAATACGGGGCATGGGTGTATCTCGGCCTCTTTCTCATCCTCTTTGCCGAGACGGGGCTGGTGATCATGCCCATCCTGCCTGGCGATTCCATGCTTTTTGTCTGCGGTACGCTAGCCGGCGCTGGACATATGTCGCTGGCGATTCTGGTTCCTTTGCTGGTGTCCGCGGCGGTGCTGGGAGATGCACTCAATTACAGCCTGGGCCGACGTTTCGGACCGCATCTGTTTTCGGGTCGCTGGCGTCTGCAGCCCGGTCACCTAGCGATGACCGAGACTTTTTATCGCAAGCACGGGGGTAAGGCCATCATCATTGGCCGCTTTTTGCCGATCATTCGCACCTTTGTGCCTTTTGTTGCCGGCATTGCGCGCTTGCCCTGGGCGCGTTTTACCTCTTTCAATGTGGTCGGCGCTGTGCTGTGGATTGTCGGCCTCCTGCTCGCAGGATTCTTCCTGGGTCGCTTGCCCTGGGTGAAGGCCTACCTCACCCCATTCCTGCTTTTGATCATCTTGGTTTCCTTGTTTCCGGCGTTCCTGGCGTGGATCCAGAATCGCCGGCAGACAACCGGGTACAGCGATCTTTAGACCGGCATACTAGGGCAAACACCGGTATTCGGCGCGGGACATACGCTCATCGAAAATTAATTTTGAATTTTACCGTCAAAACTACAGATGGGGGCATAGAGGTCGGGGCGCCGGTCGCGGAACAGGCCCCAATCGATACGTTGGCGAGCGATGGCCTCAAGATCTAGATCGGCGTGTATGAATCCTTCTTCCAGATCGGCCTGGGCCAGGAGTGCACCTGTACCGTCGGTAATGAAGGAGCCACCATAAAAGGTGATGCTGGCGCTCTCCCCATCCTCTTTCCCAATGCGGTTGGCGGCAATGACGGGCAGAACGTTGGCGGCGGCGTGGCCCTGCATGGTGCGGGTCCAATGGTCGCGACTATGGATCTCGGGTGCCGATGGCTCGGAACCGATGGCAGTGGGATAGAGCAACATCTCTGCCCCCTGCAAGGCGAGGACGCGGGCCGTTTCGGGGAACCACTGATCCCAGCAAATGGCGACGCCAAGCCGGCCATAACGAGTGGGAAAGACCCGAAAGCCAGTGTCACCGGGGCTGAAGTAAAATTTTTCCTGATAGCCGGGGCCATCGGGAATATGCGCCTTGCGATAGAGTCCCAGATCCCGGCCATCGGCGTCATAGGTGACGAGGCTGTTGAAATAGGCATTGCCCGCGCGCTCAAAGAAGCTCACGGGCAGTACGACGCCAAGTTCGGCCGCCAGGGTCTGCATACGGAGCAGGGCAGGATCCTCTGTGCGGGGGTGGGCAAGGGCAAAAAAATCGATGTTCTGGTCCTTGCAAAAGTATGGGGTGCTGAACAGTTCTTGCAGAAGGATGATCTGCGCACCGGTCGCAGCCGCTTGGCGCAGCCAGTGCTCGGCCTTGGCAAGATTGGCGGAGCGATCTTCCGAAATTGCCATTTGAATGGCAGCTACCCGTACCCGCATGATTCCTCCGCGATTTTCCTTTGACGAAGGATACGTGGGGGCTACTGAGCTGGCAAGCTCTTAGCCTGCTCTGGGATACCCTTCAGAACGTCACGCAGGCTGTTTGGCCCCAGGGCATTCTGAACAACCTGATAGCTTCCGTCTTTTTCCGGGTAGATCATGGTGGGTACGGTCTTCTGCCCGATGCTGGTCAATAACGCAAGGTTGTCCTTGAGGATTTTTTCACTGCGGGCATCGGGGAGTACCTCGGGCACTCCCCCGAAGTGCTCCATGTTGAACTTCTTCTCATTTTCAAGGATGGCCGCAAGGGGATCTTTCGCCTGCAAGATGTAGGCGGCTTTTTCCTGGCTGCTGCCAGGATCCAGGAACCCGACCAGCAGATAGCGTACCTGCAGATGCATGGGTTTGATCAGAGGTTGCAGCTCGTCGATGAGCACATGGCAGTAAGGACAGTTGGGATCGAAGATCACGTAGAGCACGCGCGCCCCATTGCCCTGCGCAATCCAGTGGCTCTGTCCCAACTGCGACCATACTTTCGCCGGGACTGCGCCAACCCGCGCAAGTGCCGTGCCAGGGATAAGGGGCAGAAGCAGCAGCGCGAGGGCGAAACCTAGCCGGATATTTTTGTAACAGTTTGTAATTCCCAGGAAATTTCTCGAAAGTCTGGACCAGAAAACTTTGCTCGTAGCCACAATGCACCTCCGGTAGAACGCCTTCTCTGGGAGTAAGCAGAATTTGCGCCAGCAGAAAGTCATCATCCTGTTTCAAGTGGCTGACAAATGCTTGCACGATGGAACATTTTCGCCTAGATTCCCAAACAAGCGTTATGAGGCATTCGTGTTAGTTATGGCTAATACAGTGCATCAAGTATAGAAAGGCGATCTGCCATCGTGGCATGACGGCGGTGTTGGGTCAGGGTGTGTCTCTGCCTGTGGTTCTCGCGATAGAACCCATGCAGCGATGCTTCCAGAGCGTTTGGAGGAACGCGATGCGTAGAAGCTTGTTGGGGGTGGCGGTAACGCTGGCGGTATTTTATTCGGGGACGGTCATGGCGCAGGCGCATACCAAACCGCGCCATCACGAAGTGGGTAAGCGTACGCATGCCGTCACCTATCATCACAAGGCCAGGCCCGTGCTGCACCGACAGCGCCACGCCGTCGGGCCATCCGTTCACCGCGACACTCTCGATACCCAGCCGGCCAGTTTCGATAGCCTTGCCCCCAGCGCACTGCAATTGATGCACCTTTCCCCTGTGCCCTTTGCCGGGGTAGGGGCTGCACCGCAGGCCAACCCCTTGCCACATTATTCCTTCTCGCGCCCCATCCCTGACGAAGTGCATCCAGTGGATTCGGCACATTTCATCAATGCCGCTCTGATCCTTGACAAAGTGGCGGATAACGCGCCTGTGGCTGCCGCTCCGGCAGTCAAGGCGAGCGAGGCCGTGGCCGTGACACCAGCCACAGAGAATGGCGTGTCATCGCGCCCGGGTGGAACGCTGGGGGTTGCCCTGCAGATGCTTGCCAGTCAGGCCTACTACTGGGCGAGTCATCCTCTGGAGGCGCTGCAGCAGGAAGGGGATTTTGCTGCTGGAGATAACGCCCGCTCTGAACTGCGCAACGATGTGGCTTTGGCGGCGCAGGACGCAACGGCAGAAGCGGCATCCGACAGCTGGCTTTCACCTCATGGTCTGGTTTCAGCAGCTTTGCGTTTTATCGGTGCGCCTTATGTGTGGGGTGGGACCAGTCCGCGCACAGGCTTCGACTGCAGTGGATTTGTGAAGTACATCCTCGCCAAGTTTGACATTTTCGTCCCGCGTACGTCCTACGCGCAGGCGGCCGCCCTGCCGGCAATCCCCCGCCGGGATCTGAAGCCGGGTGATCTGGTCTTTTTCAACACCATGCATCGCGCGTTTTCCCATGTTGGCATCTACATCGGTCAAGGCAAGTTTGTGAGTGCGCAAACGCCAGCTACGGGCGTGCAGGTGGCCAGTCTCAACGATCCCTACTGGGCCGCGCGTTTTGACGGTGCCCGTCGGCTGCCGCACGGGGTCAGCCTTTCCTGATCTTCGCGTAACGAGAGGCGAGGCTTGCGGCCTCGCCTGGGCTCTGTGATTCAGAGTTTCCCGTAGGAGTGGAGACCACCCAAGAAAAGATTGACGCCAATGAAACAGATGGTGACGACGATGAGGCTGATCAGCGCCCACCAGGCCATCGGGCGTCCATGCCAGTTTTTTTGGCTGCGCGCATGCAGAAAACCGGCGTAATTCAGCCAGACGATCAGAGCCCAGGTCTCTTTGGGGTCCCAAGACCAGAAACCACCCCAGGCTTTCGCCGCCCAGACCGCTCCGAGAATAGTGCCGACAGTAAAGAACAGGAATCCGAAAGCGATGCTCCCCGAGTAGCTGCGCTCCAGGATTTCCAGACTGGGTAGGCGATCACGCAAAAAACCACCCTGTTTGACTGCGCGGTCCTTGAGCAGATAGACAAGGCCGGCCATGGCAGAGATATAGAAATTTGCGTAGGCGACAAACATCGATGGTACGTGAATCTTCATCCAGAAGCTTTGCAGTGCGGGAATCAACGGCGCAATGCGGTCGAGGTGATAGGCCGCGCCCACCCAGAACATGAAGATGTCGGCAATCAGCACCAAGGGTAGAACAAACGCCCCGAGACCACGGCTCTGGCTCTCTTCTTCGTAGTACAGGTAGAACAGGATGGTCATGGCGCAGAACAAGGCCATGACGTCGTAGATGTCGCTGACGGGAATGTGCCCCCAACTGGGGTGGCCGATGTAGGTTTCCCGCCAGCGAATGGCGAGTCCGGCGAAGCCCAGGGCCGATGCCGCCCAGGCAAAGCGTTGACCCCAGCGTCCGCCAATCTCACTGCCACGAAAGAGGTAGGTATAGTAGCCAATGGCACTGCAGAGAATGGCGACGCTCATCCAGTCGAACATGGCATTGCTGTGGAGGACGTAGCGCAGAAGCAGGCTATCCCCATCCCGGTAGCCGAGGCCATAGAGTCCTACACCAACACCGGCAATCGCTAACACTGCCAGAGTGAACAAACGAAAATGCGGCCATTTCAGGCCAAACCACAATAGGCCTGCGTACCACAGAGCGAGGACGATGTACTGCCACATCCAGAACTGTGCCTGGAAAACTACCCATATGCCAAGGGCGCCGACAGTGAGAAAGGCCGTCCAGGCGAGATTTTGTTTGAGACTGCTTGGGAACGGTTTGTCAAAACGGGTGTACTGCTGTTCGAGTTGAACAGACATGATGCGGTTGCCTCCCTGATTTTGCTGTTTTGCTGCCGAAGTGTAGCAATTCTGGGGCCGCACGATCAGGTTCAGGGGGATCACGATTTGTAGTGCACAGTCGATTTCCGGCTGGACCGTGCTGCACAATTCCTTGGAAAAAACTGCCCGGGCTGGGACAGATCCGGAAAACGTGCTAGGGATTTGGCGCGCCGCTGTCATCTAGGCGGGCCAGCAGGCGGAAGCCGCCAATCATGCCGCCAATACGCTGCTGCAGTTCTGCCTCCCAGTCTGGCCCCAAGGGCCAGGACTTCCCGCGGGTGTGGCTGGCGAGTTCCAACTTGTCTGGGTCTCGTCCATCCAATAGGATCAACAAATCAGGCCAGTCTCGATCCAGGTGTTCATGTCGCGCTTCCAGCCATTTTCCGCCAGACTGTTCGGCCAGCGCGACAGCGCGCTCGGCGATTCCCGGGTATTGTTCGTGCAAAAAGACGATATGGGCGCGGCGTTTATACATGCACGGCAGGGTAAACCGCTCGATTTCTTTTGTCGAGTTGCCCGTTGGACCAGCCCATGAGCGCTGCGGAGAGGCTGGTCGATTGGGAGGAGATGCTGGGGGCGACGAGTCCCCTTGCCGCGTTGTTGCCGGGATTCCGCGTGCGGGGCCAACAGCAGGAAATGGCGGCGCGGGTCGCCGCAGTATTGGGCGATGGCGGGGTGGCGCTGATAGAGGCGGGTACGGGAACGGGCAAAAGTTTTGCGTACCTCCTGCCCGCGCTTCTTTCTGGTCGGCAGGTCATTGTCTCTACTGGCAGCCGCGCCTTACAAGACCAGCTCATCGAAAAGGATCTCCCGATCTTGCGCGCGGCGTGGCCGCAGTCGCTGCGTAGCCTGCGGCTCAAGGGGCGCAGCAATTATATCTGCCCCTATCGTTTGCAGGAAGCACTGCGGGAGGGCGTGACGGCTACCCTGCAGCGTGATCTGCTGCGGGTTGCGGACTGGGCCGCCGCCACCCGGGATGGCGACATTGCAGAGTTGCGCAGCGTGGCCGAGGATTCTGCGATCTGGCCGCTGGTGACCTCTACCCGGGATAACTGCCTTGGTGCGGACTGTCCCGCTCAGTCCTCCTGCCCGGTCTTGGAGGCGCGGCGTCAGGCGCAGGAAGCGGAACTGATCGTCGTCAATCATCATCTTTTGCTATCCGACCTCGCACTGAAGGCGGAGGGCAAGGGCGACCTGTTGCCGAGTGCAGATGCGCTGATTGTGGATGAGGCGCATCAGTTGCCGGAGCTGACGGCACAGTTTTTTGGCCAGCATCTGAGTGCCCATCGGCTGGCCGAATGGGGGCGGGATATCCGGGTTGCAGCGCTGGCAGAGGCTGCCGACGATGGCGACTTGCGTGCAGCGGTGCAGGATTGGGAACATGCCGTGCAACGTTGGCTGGAGAGTGCCGGGGAGGGACGACAGGAGTGGTGCCCGGATGACGATGCGGGCGTCGCCCAGCAGTTCCGTACGCTGTTGCGCTGTTTTGCGCCCTTGCAGGAGCAGTTGCGCAGCGCCGCGCCGCGCGGCAAGGGTCTGGAGCAGTGCGCCCGGCGTGGCGAAGAGCTGCAAAGTGTCTTGGCGCATTTCGCCGCACCTGGTCTGGAGGAGCAGGAAGTTCGTTGGTGTGAGCGTCGGGGACGCGGGCTGTTATTGCACGCTACCCCCCTGGATCCCGCCGAGACCCTGCAAAAACACCTGTTTTCGCAATTCGATGCGGTCCTGCTCACCAGTGCTACCTTGCGTATTGGCGGAGATTTCGCGCAAACGCGCAAGCTCTTCGGCTTGCCGGAAAGTAAGGATTTTCTGGCAGTAGCACCCTTCGACTACGCACACCAAGCCTTGCTGTACCTGCCTGCCGGGCTTCCCGAGCCGAGCAGTCCCGGTTATACCCGTGCCTGTCTGGAGGCAGCCCTGCCGGTGCTGGAGGCCAGTGGAGGCCGGGCATTTTTCCTCTTTACCAGCCATCGCGCCCTGCAGGAGGCGGCGGCGATTCTTTCCAGTCGTCTGCGCTATCCCTTACTGGTGCAGGGGCAGGCACCGCGCTCACGCCTGCTCGAACGCTTCCGTACTGCCGGCGATGCAGTCTTGCTCGGAGCGGCAAGCTTTTGGGAGGGGGTCGATGTGCAGGGGGAGGCGCTATCGACGGTGATCATCGATAAACTTCCCTTTGCCAGTCCGGGGGATCCGGTGCTGCAAGCGCGCATGCAACGGATTCGGGAGCGGGGTGGCGACCCGTTTCGTGACCTGCAGATCCCGCAGGCGGTCATCGCCCTCTGTCAGGGGGCTGGCCGCTTGATTCGCTCGGAGCAGGATCGCGGGGTGTTGATGCTTTGTGATCCACGGTTGCGCAGCAAGGGTTATGGACGCATCTTCTTGCAGAGTCTGCCGCCCATGCGGCAGAGTAGCGAGCTTGCAGAGGTGCAGGATTTTTGGCGGGAACGCGCGTGAAGAAAATCTGGTTAGCCATCGAGACCGCAACTGAGGCCTGTTCAGTAGCCATTTCGGATGGCCAGAATCTATGGCAGGACGTGGTTGTAGCCCCCAACCGCCACAGTGATCTGCTCTTGCCGATGATTGATGGCCTCCTGGCGCACGCTGGATTGCAGCTGGCGCAGATCGATGCCTTCGCCTGTGGCGTGGGGCCGGGCGGCTTCACCGCTGTGCGCCTTGGAATTAGCACGATGCAGGGCCTGGGCATCGCAAGCGGACGATCGATCTATCCGGTCTCGAGCCTCCAGGCCCTTGCCGCGGCGGCGCCGGCTGAGCCAACGCTGGTCGCTTTCGACGCCCGCAAGGGAGAAGTTTACGCGGCGGCCTTCCGCTCGGATGAAGCTGGTATTCCCGAGCTGATTGGCGCAGAACGGGTCTGCCGCCCGGAAGATCTCGCCTGGCCACCGACACCAGATCCTTGGCTGGGCCTGGGTACGGGCTGGACCCAGTATGCGCCGCGCTGGTCCGACGTTCGTTGCTGGCGCGGCGACGCCTATCCCCAAGCGGCGCAGGTCTTGCAAATCGCGCGGCGGCGCGCCGCGTCGAGCGACCCGGGAGTCCCGCCAGAAGCACTGGAACCGCACTACATCCGTCCTTCCCAGGCCGAGGAGGGCAAGTAGTGGCGCTGCGGATCATGACCAGCGATGATCTCGATGCCGTGGCGGCTTTGGAAGAGCAGATATCCCCTGGTCCCTGGACGCGAGGGATTTTTCGGGACTGTCTGCTTGCCGGTTACGATGCCTGGGTGGGGGTGGCAGGTGACCAGTTGCTCAGTTTTGGCGTCCTCTCGGTGGGGGCGGCGGAGGCGCATGTACTGAATTTGGGAGTCCATCCGCTCTATCGTCGCCGTGGTCATGGCCGAGAAATGCTTCAACAGTTACTCGGTCGCGCCAAACAACTGGGTGCCGAACGAGCGTTTCTCGAGGTGCGGGTTTCCAACCATGCCGCGCAGGAGCTCTACCATCAGGCAGGCTTTCATGAAATTGGCGTGCGTTTGCAGTATTATCGAAACAAAGAGGGTCGCGAGGATGCCTTGGTGTTGTCTCGCTCCTTGATCAATGCCCTCTCCACGTTGTCTGAGAGTTGAACGAAATGTCGGAAAATGCCGAGGCGCTGGCGCGCCCCCACAGCTTGGACGAGATTCGTCGCCGTCGCACCTTTGCCATTATTTCGCACCCGGATGCGGGCAAGACGACCCTGACAGAGAAGCTACTGCTCTTTGGTGGGGCCATCCAGATGGCAGGGACGGTAAAGGCACGTAAAAGCAGTCGTCACGCCACTAGCGATTGGATGGCGATTGAGAAGAGCCGTGGCATCTCGGTCGCCAGTTCGGTGATGCAGTTCGAGTATGCCGATCACGTGATCAATTTGCTCGACACGCCAGGTCACCAGGACTTCTCCGAAGATACCTATCGCGTGTTGACGGCAGTGGATTCGGCACTGATGGTCATCGACGCCGCCAACGGCGTCGAGGCGCAGACCATCAAGCTACTGGAGGTCTGCCGTCTGCGGGATACCCCCATCATCACCTTCATGAATAAATTCGATCGCGAAAGCCGCGACCCCACCGAGCTGATGGATGAAGTCGAGTCGGTGCTCGGCATTGCCTGCGCGCCAGTCACCTGGCCGGTGGGCATGGGTAAGCGCTTTCGTGGCGTCTATCACCTGTTGCGCGACGAGATGCTGGTCTTTACCCCAGGGCAGGAGAGTCGCGAGCAGGAGTTGGAGGTTATCTCCGGTCTCGATAATCCGGAACTGGACCGTCGTTTTCCCGAGGAAATGGCGGACTTGCGTGATGAAATCGAGCTGCTGCGTGCCGCCGCCAATCCCTTCGATCTGGAAGCGTTTCTTGCGGGCAAGCAAACGCCGGTCTTTTTTGGCTCGGCAATCAATAACTTTGGCGTGCGCGAGTTGTTGCAGGCACTCATCGACTGGGCTCCGGGACCGCTTCCCAGGCCCGCCACGAGCCGCTGTGTCGAGCCCGATGAAGAAAAGTTCTCTGGTTTCGTCTTCAAGATCCAGGCCAACATGGACCCGCAGCATCGCGATCGGGTCGCGTTTCTGCGCATCTGTTCTGGGCACTTTCAGCGCGGCATGCGCGTGCGTCACCTGCGCCTGGGGCGAGAGATCCAAATTCACAATCCCATCACCTTCCTGGCGCGTGAGCGTGAACTGGTGGAAGACGCCTATGCCGGGGATATCATCGGTCTGCACAACCACGGCAGCATCCAGATCGGTGACAGCTTCAGCATGGGCGAAGACCTGCAATTTACCGGCATCCCCTACTTTGCCCCGGAACTGTTCCGCCGCGTGCGTTTGCGCAATCCCCTCAAGGCCAAACAGTTGCAGAAAGGTCTGCAGCAGTTGGCAGAGGAGGGCGCAACCCAGGTTTTTCGTCCGTTGCAGGGTGGGGATCTCATCCTCGGCGCGGTCGGGGTCTTGCAGTTTGATGTGGTGGCGGAGCGGCTGAAGAGCGAATATGCCGTCGAGGCCAGCTTTGAACCCGTGAGCGTGCAGACCGCGCGTTGGGTGGAATGCGCGGATGCCAAGCGCCTGGCGGAATTCAGCCGCAAGCTGGAAGAACATCTGGCGGAAGACGCCGGCAATCGTCTTGCCTATCTCGCGCCTTCACGGGTGAATCTGGAGCTTACCCAGGAGCGCTGGCCGGAGATCATCTTCCATGCCACTCGCGAGCATGCCGGCGCATGAGAGTGCCCCTCCGTGCCCTTGCCCTGGTTGCCGCCTTTCTTGCGCTGCCAGCCTTCGCGCAGGATTGGGAAGCCCTGCGCAATCAGGCGGAACAGGATCCGCAGGCCCTGGCGCAACTGCAGCGAGCAGCACGCAACGGCCATGCTGAGGCGGCGTTTTTTCTGGGTACGCTCTACGCGCCACCCATTTGCAAACAGGAACGCACGGTGCCCAAGAGCTGGGAGCAAGCCCTGCATTGGTATCGCATCGCCTCCGACCTGGGGGTGGCGAAGGCTGATTTCGACCTCGGCCTGGCCTATGAAAAGGGGCTGGGCGTCAGCAAAAATCCGGCACTGGCACGATATTATATCGGCGCATGATGACCCAGGCGGCGCGAGAGGTCGGTGTGCCTGCCGGCCGTGCCGATACCCTCGGTACGGGCGAGGTATATCCCCAGGATTCCGTCATGGGTCCTCCCCCCGGCTTGGAGTGACTGATTCCGCCCCGGGGAGAGGGCGTATCCCTGCCTTGCGCCAGGGTCTTGATCCTCGTATAGTTTGCGCCTCGTTCAGGGGAGAAAGGCACGGTCGTCCCTCGCCCCGCTCGTGATAACGCAATAGAAGGAGTAATCATCAATGACCGAAGCAAATTTTGTCCTTGCTGCCGAGCCACGCAAGGAAGAAGGCCGTCGTAACAGCCGACGCTTGCGCCGCGCGGGCCGGATCCCGGCGGTCGTTTATGGCGACGGCAAGCCGGCGGAATCCATTAGCCTGGATGTCTTTGCCGCCTACAAGTTTCTTGGCAATGAGCAGGTGTATAGCAACGTCATTACCCTAGACCTGGGTGGCCGCAAGGAAAGCGTGCTGATTCGCGACCTGCAGATGCATCCCTATAAGAATGATATCCTTCATGTGGACTTTATGCGCGTGCACCAAGGTGAGTTGGTCACCTTGAGTGTGCCTGTGCACCTGCTCAACGAACAAAACGCCGTAGGAGTGAAGATGGGAGGCGGTCTGCTGCATCGTGCGCTGACGGAAGTCGAGATTCAGGCCCCGGTCGGCAAGCTGCCAGAGGCCATTGAAGTGGATGTGCGCGAGCTGCAAGTGGGCGAAAGTATCCATTTGTCCAACCTCAAATTGCCGGCCAATGTCGTGCTGGTTGCGCTCAAGCATGGGGATGACAAGGAAGTGGTGTCGATCCATGCCCCACATGGTCCGGCGGCCAGTGAAGAAGAAGGCGCTGCGGCGGAGTAACCCGCTTCATGGACTGGTTGATTGCCGGTCTGGGTAATCCCGGTCCGGACTATGCAAAAACCCGCCACAACGCGGGTTTTTGCTTTGTGCAGGAACTGGTGCAGCGCCACCAAGCTTCTTGGCGCCTGGAGAAGGCCTGGAAGACGGAGCTTGCCCGGTTCGCGATCGGCGGCCATGATCTGGTCGTGTTGCAGCCGCAGGACTTCATGAATCGTTCCGGAGCGCCGGTGCAGGCCGCTGCCGCCTTCTTTAAGATTTCGCCTGCGCGTATCCTCGTGGTGCACGACGAACTCGACCTTCCTCCCGGTGTGGCCCGTTTCAAATGGTCTGGTGGCCACGGTGGGCACAATGGTCTGCGCGATCTCGATCGCGCCCTGGGGACGCGGGACTACTGGCGCCTGCGTATTGGCATTGGGCATCCCGGCCACAAGGATCGGGTCGTGGGATATGTGCTAGCACGCCCTGGGGCTACGGAAGAAGCGGAAATCCATGCCGCCATCGACCGCAGTCTGGGTGTTCTGGATGATTTTCTCGCCGGGCGGGCGGATGCCGCCATGAAGACCCTGCACAGCGAATAGGAGCCCTCCATGAGTTTGGCTTGCGGCATTGTTGGCCTGCCCAACGTTGGTAAATCCACCCTTTTCAACGCCATCACCAAGGCGGGGATTGCGGCAGAAAACTATCCCTTCTGTACCATTGAACCCAATGTGGGGCTGGTCAGTGTTCCGGATCCGCGCTTGCTGGCCCTGGCGGAAATCGTTCATCCGCAGAAGGTCGTGCCGGCGGTGATGGAGTTTGTCGATATCGCCGGGTTGGTGGCTGGTGCCGCCCAGGGAGAGGGTCTCGGTAATCAATTTCTCGCCCACATTCGCGAGACCGACGCCATTGCCCTGGTGACCCGGTGTTTTGTCGATCCGAATGTGGTGCATGTGAATGGGCAGGTCGATCCCGTTGCTGACCTGGAAACCGTCATGACGGAGCTGGTCTTGGCGGACCTGGCCAGCCTGGAAAAGGCACTGACGCGCGTGACGCGGCAGGCCAAGGGCGGGAATAAAGAGGCGATTGCGGAGCTTGCCGCCATGAACAAGCTGCAGCCGCACCTGAACGTCGGCAAGCCGGCACAAAGCGCGCCGCTGACGGCAGAGGAGCGCCAAGTGCTGCGCGAACTCTTTCTGCTTACCCTGAAGCCCTTGATGGTCATCGCCAATGTGGCGGAGAACGAGCTCGAAGACGGCCCGTGGCGGGCACCTTTGGAGGCATGGGCGGGGGAACGGGGCGCGCAGGTGGTACCAGTTTGTGCCGCCATCGAGGCCGAACTGGCGGAGTTGGAGCCGGAAGAACAGCTCGCATTTTTGCAGGACCTCGGGTTACAAGAGCCAGGACTCAACCGGATCATCCGCGCTGCCTACCAGCTTTTAGGTCTGCAGACCTATTTCACCGCCGGCGAAAAGGAAGTGCGTGCCTGGACGATCCCGGTAGGGGCTACTGCGCCTCAGGCCGCCGGGGTCATTCACAGCGACTTCGAGCGTGGTTTTATTCGGGCGCAGACGATCTCTTACGAAGATTACATTCACTACCGTGGCGAAACGGGTGCCAAAGAGGCCGGTAAACTGCGTGCCGAAGGCAAGGACTATGTCGTCCATGACGGTGACGTGATGAACTTTCTGTTCAACGTATGACGCTTCTGTTGTCCCTCAGGACGGAATCAGACTGGCCAAGCAGAATCCCCTGAGCAGGTTGTTCTGTTGTTCCTGCAATTCCATCCACGCAGTGTGCAGCGGGCAGGGGTGGAGGTCAGAACACTCTTTTTGTCCGAGAATGCAGTGCACCTGTTTTTCTGGGGCAGTGCTTACCGCTTGCAGAATGTCATAGGCGCTCAGGCTCGCAGCCTCAGGTCGCAGCGCAAAGCCGCCACCCTTGCCCTTGAGAGATTCCAATACGCCACGTTTGGCTAAAATCCGTAATACGCTAGCCACGCAGGGTTCCGAAACCCCTACGGCGTGCGCAATGTCGCGACAGAGAATGGGTACTCCAATTCCCTGCTCTGCAAGGAATAGCAAACAGCGGAGGGCACATTCGGTATTTTTGTTGAACATTTGTAGTCGGTCGTTGTGTGGCCGTTAACACGGAGGAAGCGCCTCAGCACTTCCTCACGCCGATGGCACAGGAAATCTTGATAATTGGGTCTAATGAGCGACAACGGTGGAGGGCTTGCCTCCACTGGTGGTGCGCAGGGCATTACGGCGCATCGCCCAGCTCATGCCCAGCATGGCTGCCGAAAAGGCCGCCGAGAAGCCGATGATGATCCAGTTGTAGATGCCCGAGCCTGCTTGTGGAGCGACGGCAAAAATCACCTGCAGACAAATGGCCAGGGCGAGGTAGGCGGAAGATCCAATGATCAGGACCATTTCCTTGTTCTGGACGTTGCGGATCACCCAGATCCCTTCCAGCACGCCCACAATGGCGATCCAGGCAAATACGGTCAACAGCGTAAACACTATGTTGCCCTGCGTAGCCAGAATGATAACGGCGATGCCGGCCGCGACTCCAACGATGGCCTTCAAGGCAATCAGTACCCGTGGGCAGGTGCCAGAGCCTTTCTGTGTCAGACGGATTGCCGAGTAGCCACCATCAAAGAAGACATAGACGGCAAAAAACCAGATGAGCAAAGTCATGGTGGCACCGAAATCCAGCAACGCAGCGATAACGAAAGCTAGCGCGGCGATACCCCGGGCAAAAAGCAATTGCCAGGAGAATAGGGTCATACGATCTTCCCGCCCGAGTGTTTGTGTATTCATAGGTGTACCTCCTTTATTCCTGTCCCGAAAAATGGAAAGAATGATAAAAAGCATTCTTTCATCTGGTTTATAGTCAAATAGAAATCGCAAAGCAACTATTATTTTTTTATTTTTCTGATTATCATATAACCTTTCTTATTGAAAGTTAGTGGTTAAATTTACGTATTATTACATTAATACAATCTTATTAATCGATTTTCCTGCGCGTTGACCCGCCGGAGTCGGGCGGGTCGCCTCCTCTTTGCTTCTGGAACTGCCTGATATTTCTTTTTCTTTCCACCAAACTATGCTAGAGTCTTGCTGGTAGGGGTGGTTCGGAAGGCCTCCCCCGTCGAGCAAGTATGTCAGGATTGACCGAGCAGGGAGCGATATGCCCATCGTTGCACCGCAGTATGGTATTACCCCAGAGCGCAAGCGTGCGCGGGATCAGGAAACTGGAACGGAACAGCGCGTTCCCCGGCGCTCCGTTGAGCCTGTGCCCCCCGAAAATATCGATCAGACTGGTCGACCGCAGTTCTGGTACCCAAAAGATCTGCCTATCCCAGAGGAGTCGGCACGTCCGGCCACTACTCAGCCAAGTTCGCGTTCGAGTACACGATCCGTTACCGTGGAAGTGCGTAAGCGGCGCAGCATTCCACGCTGATCCTTGAATGGCCTGATATCCTGAGGTATTTCCGTTTCGGACATGCGAAAACGGGAGGTGAAACATGGGCCTGTTTGATAAGTGGCATCCAGTGGCATGGCAGCCCTTGGTGCTGACTCAAGGTGGTTTTTTGGGCTCTGCGGTTCGCTTTTTGCCGAGTCAGCCCGGCGGTGTGAGCGGCACCTTGCAACAGCTGCACGATAACGGGCTGGGTTCCGTTGTCGATTCGTGGATGTTCAATGGACAGAACCAGCCGATCAGCGTGGATCAGATCGAATCCGCCATTGGCAGTGATCGGATTCAAAACATCGCCAGCGCAATCGGTGTGGATCCGCAAACCCTCACGCAGGGATTGAGTTGGGCCCTCCCAGGGATCATCGATCGTTTGACGCCGGAGGGCGAGGCTCCGGTCGCAGGAGGTCTGGATCAGGCCCTGCTGTACGCAAACCAAAGGAGAACACCATGTTGAAACAAGTATTGGCTTCCTGTGTTGCCGCGTCGTTCCTGCTCTCTGGCGCCGCTTTTGCGGAAACCGCTGCACCGGCCGCGCCGAAGAAGATGGAAAGGAAGGTAGAGCAGCACAAAGCCCCGCGCAAGCTTACCGCACAGCAGGAAAAGATGAAGACCTGCAATGCCCGTGCGAAGGGTATGAAAGGCGAGCAGCGCAAGTCCTTCATGAGCAGCTGCCTGAAGAAGAAGTAATCCAGGTTTGTGCAGGAAAGAAGGGCTGGCCGCGGCGTGGCCAGCCTTTTTACGTTGCGCGGCTTGGGTGTCGACGACGTTGTGGGTAACGGTTTCCGCGATGTGGCAGCGGGTTGCCCCGTTCTGGAACGGGGAAGGGCGCCGGTGGCGCGCCGATCAATGGCGCCAGCTCCTGCAGGGCCAGGCAGTAAACGCGCCGCTTGAAGGCAATGATTTCTGCTGCCGGACGCCAATAATCCACCCACTGCCAGTCCTCGAATTCCGGGTGCGCAGTCTGCAGGTTGATTTCTGCTTCGCTACCCTCAAAGCGCAATAAAAACCAAATCTGTTTTTGTCCGCGATAGCGCCGTTGCCGGTTACGGTTCCGCGCATTGGGCACATCGTAGCGTAGCCAACCCCGGGTACGGCCCAAAATACACACCTTGTTGGTGCCCACCTCTTCCAGGAGCTCACGAAATACCGCCTGCTCGGGACTCTCGCTGCCATCAATACCGCCCTGGGGAAACTGCCAGGCATTTTCACCCACTCTTTTCGCCCAGAGTACTTGATTGTCTTGGTTGCAAATGATCATGCCCACGTTGGGGCGATAGCCGTCTGCGTCGATCATCGCTATGTCTCTCTACAGAATTTATCGTACTCTAACAAAATTCTGGATAGAGGTCATGGGCGCTTGCGGGCGGCACACTTGCATTTTACAGCGAGTGCAGGAGGTCGAGGGAAAAGCGTTGTCCAGCAAGAAAATCGTGAATGCATTGCTCTACCATTACCGTACGGAGTCGTGCCGCCGAGAGCTCCTCTGGCCGCAACCAACGCGGGCCAATGATGCCGGCATCCAGAGGAGCCAGTGGATCATACCCGCTGGTGTGGCCGGCGAAGGCAATGCGGAGATAGGTAAGGTCTTTGTGCGGATGTCGCCAGTGGTAGATGCCCAAAATGGCTTCGGGGACAAAATCATAACCAGTCTCTTCCAGGGTTTCGCGGATGACCGCGTCGATCAGACTTTCCCCTTTTTCCCAGTGCCCAGCAGGCTGATTGAGGCAGGGCTGGCCATCGATGAGCTCTTCGACGAGAAGGAAACGCCCGTGGGTATCACAGGTGACGGCGGCAACGGTAACATGCGGGCTCCATCTCATGCGGCAGATTCCTGCTGGATTTCGGTTTCCTGCAAAAAGCGCCAGGCACCAGGCTGCAGATCGCCCAGAGTGAAGGGGCCAAAGCCCTCGCGGTGCAATGCCTGTACGTGATTGCCCAAAGCAGCCATCATGCGGCGCACCTCATGGTAGCGCCCTTCCTGTAAGGTCAGGCGGATTTCCCGCTCGCCCAGTCTCTGTAGCTGCGCCGCTTTGCAAGGCATGCTTTCGCCCTCCAGAAGCAGCTTGCCGCTGGCAAGGATCTGCTCGGCATCGTCCCGCAATGGCTCCGCTAACTGCACCTGATAGTGACGGGGAATCGCGTGGCGCGCGTGACTCCAGCGGTGCAGCCATCGCCCGTCGTCACTCAGTAGCAGCAGGCCGCTGGTGTCGCGATCGAGGCGCCCGGCACTGTTCAGGAGCGGGCGGCGATAGCGCCAGCGCATCGGCAGGTCATCATAGATGCTGCGCGGATCATCGTGGGCACAGACCGTGCCCAGATCCTTGTGGTAGAGCAGATAGAGAGGGCCTGCCGGATCGATGGCCTCACCATCGACGCGGACTTGGTCAGGATTGACCTTGCTTCCAGATCGCAGCCTATCCGCCACGCCGGCGACCTGGATGCGACCCTCGCGTAGCCAGCCGCGTACCTCCGAACGGCTGCAATAGCCGAGCCGGGAAAGAAGGTGGTCGAGGCGCTCTTGTCTAACAGTCATCAGCGGAGTGTAGCCGCCCGGAGGCGGTGACGGAAGCGTTGCAAGGACCTACAATGCGGGCTGAGTTAGCACTGGGGAGCGATCATGGCCGAGGGGTTTACCCTGCCTGCAGAGTGGGCAGCACAGCAGGAGGTGCAATTGACCTGGCCGCATCCGGCAACGGACTGGGCGCCAAGGCTGGAGCAAGTCTTGCCAGTATTTGCCGCTATCGGTGCGGCCATCAGCCAGCGGGAAGATCTGCTGGTAGCGTTGCACGACGAGGCTAGCCAACGCGAATGTGAACGACAGTTGCGCGCAGCGGGCGCTGATCTTGCGCGTTGCCATTTTCATCGGGGTCCCAGCAACGATTCCTGGGCGCGAGATCATGGCCCCATTACCCTGCGGCACCCGGATGGGCGCCGTCGACTGCTGGACTTTGCCTTCAATGCCTGGGGACTGAAATTTGCCGCCGATCTCGATAATCAATTGACGCGTCGCCTGCATGCTGCTGGAGCGTATGGTGATCTGCCTTTGCAGACCCTGGGCATGGTCCTGGAGGGCGGTAGCATCGATAGCGACGGCCAGGGTACCCTGCTGACGACGGACGCCTGTCTGCTGTCGCCCAATCGTAATCCGCAATGGTCCCGAGAAGAAATCAGCAGCCAGCTCTGTGTCCTGCTTGGTGTCGAGCGCGTATTCTGGCTGCAGTCCGGTTACCTGCAGGGCGATGATACCGATGCCCATGTGGATACCCTGGCGCGGTTCTGCAGCGCGGGGGTCATTGCCTATCAGTGCTGCGACGACCCCCTGGACGATCATTTTGCCCCCCTGCAGCAGATGGCGGCGGAGTTGGCGGGATTCCCGCAGATCGATGGCCGCCCCTATCACCTGATTCCGTTGCCTTGGCCAGCTGCTCGCTATGATGAAGAGGGCGAGCGATTGCCCCTGAGCTATGCCAATTTTCTGATCATCAATGGTGCTGTCTTGTTGCCAGGCTATGATGATCCCGCCGATGCGGTGGCAGCGGAGCGACTGGCGGCCGCATTTCCGGACCGGGAAATCGTCTTGCTTCCCTGTCTGGAGCTGGCGCGCCAGCATGGCAGTCTGCATTGTGTGACCATGCAGATTCCTGCCTGAGGGGCTGCCTTGACAGAATGCTACCGGGTGGCCATCGTGGGCCATCGCTAGGGGGAGTTTCATGCTGCACTATCCCAATATCAATCCCATGGGTTTCCAGTTGGGGCCGATTACCATCCATTGGTATGGCCTGCTGGAAATCATCAGCTTTGTCATCGCTACCCTGTGGCTCATTCGCCGCGGACGCCGCAGCCATACGCCTTGGAAAAAATCCGAGGTGGTCGATCTCGAGTTTTTTGTGGCGATCGGCGCCATCCTCGGCGGTCGCGTGGGTTATGTGCTCTGGTATAATCTCCCCTACTATGTGCAGCATCCTTTGCACATGCTGTATATCTGGGATGGCGGTATGTCCTTCCACGGTGGCCTGCTTGGTGTGGTGTTGGCCTGCTGGCTTTTCGCGAAAAGCAAACCGGAGCATGGTTTCATGCCCACTCTTGATTTTATCGCACCCGCAGTTCCCATCGGTTTGGGTCTCGGCCGCATTGCCAACTTTATCAATGATCAGCTCTTTGGTCGGGTAAGCCATCTGCCCTGGGCGATGGTCTTTCCGGCCGGGGGGCCGCAGCCGCGCCAGCCCTCGCAGATTTATGAATTCCTTCTCGAAGGAGTCCTACTGTTTTTGATTCTCGCCATCTACAGCCGTCGCCCCCGTCCCATCGGTGCGGTGGGTGGACTCTTTGTATTTGGCTACGGCGTGTTCCGCTTTCTGGTCGAATTCGTGCGGCAACCGGATATCCAGTTGGGTTTTGTCCTGGGTCCCCTGACTATGGGGCAGGTGCTCTCTATTCCCATGATTCTTCTCGGGCCGGTCATCATCTGGTGGGCCTATCGCGGTGGCTTCGCTGAACAGACGCACAGCGCGGCGGTGCCGTTGGAGGCCCAGGCTGAGTAACGGTCCCGATCTCAATGCACCGCAGTGGGAGGCGGTGCGCCATGTGCATGGGCCATTGCTGGTACTCGCCGGCGCGGGCTCGGGAAAGACCCGGGTGATCACCCAAAAGATCATCCATCTGATTCAGAATGAGCAGGTTGCAGCGCAGCACATCGCCGCGGTTACCTTCACCAACAAAGCGGCGCGCGAGATGAAAGCGCGGATTTCCCAGCGTCTGGAGGGCCGGACCGGACGGGGGTTGCTGGTCTCGACCTTTCATCGCCTGGGCCTGCAGATTCTGCGCCGGGAGCTGCCACGCCTAGGCTATGGGCCAGCCTTCAGCGTCATTGATCCCGGCGACAGTCTGGCAGTCGTACGTGGCTTGCTGCGCCAGAGCAACGGCGCAGCGGATCTTGCCGAGGCGGTCCAGGCGCGCATCTCGCGCTTCAAGAACGATGGTCTTTCGCCGGAGGAAGTCGTAGCCGATGATCAGATCGGTGTTCTGGCGCAAGCGCTCTACCCCGAATACAACAAGTCCTTGCACGCCTGTAATGCGGTGGATCTGGACGATCTGATCCTGCTGCCCACCCGTATCCTCAGCACCGACGAGGCAGCGCGTGCCTACTGGCAGGATCGCATTCGGTACCTGTTGGTGGACGAATACCAAGACAGCAATGGCGCGCAATATCGTCTCCTACGCGTGCTCTTGCAGCAGCGCCAGAACCTGACGGCGGTGGGAGACGATGATCAGAGCATCTACTCCTGGCGTGGCGCCGCTGCGGACAACCTGCATCGTCTGGCGGAGGATTTCCCCACCCTCAAAGTGATCAAGCTGGAGCAGAATTATCGTTCTACCGCCCGTATTCTGCGGGCTGCTAATGCTGTCATCGCGCAGAACGAGCATTTATTCGAAAAACGATTGTGGTCGGATCTGGGGGAGGGCGAGCGTATACAGGTACATGCCTGTGCGGATGAGAGCGATGAGGCCGAGAGGGTAGCGAACGCCATCCTGCGTGACCGCTTTCAACGTGATGGAGCGTATCGTGACTACGCGGTGCTGTACCGTAGCAATCATCAGTCCCGCCCGTTGGAAGCGGCCTTGCGCGCTGCGCGGATTCCCTATCAGGTCTCCGGCGGAATCTCGTTTTTTGAGCGTGCGGAAATCAAGGATTTTCTCGCCTACTGTCGCTTGATCCATAATCCCGACGACGATCCAGCGCTGTTGCGCGCCGTGAACACGCCGCGCCGGGGAATCGGCAGTCAAAGTCTGGAACGTCTGGGGCAACATGCGCGGGCCCAAGGGCAGTCCTTCTTCGCCAGCATCTTTAGCGAAGAGCTGGAGTTGCCGGCGCGTAGCCGCAACGCCTTGGAAGATTTTGCCAACTGGATCAATCAGAAAAATGATGAAGTACAGCGCTGTGCGGAATTGCTTCCCGTCCTGCAAAGCATCCCGGAAGAGATTGGCTACTGGCAATATCTGTTGGATGAGGGAGATGAGCGTGGCGCCCGTCGCCGCTGGGAGAATCTGCAGGAATTGCTGGACTGGGTGGGCCGTCTGCTGAAGCAGGAGGACGGTCCCAAAGATCTCGGTGAACTGCTGCAACGTCTCATGCTCTACACCATGCTCGAGAGGGAAGAGGACGACGATCGCGACGTCGTACGCTTGTCTACCCTGCATGCAGCCAAGGGACTGGAATTTCCGCAGGTATTTCTGGTGGGGCTGGAAGAGGAGTTATTGCCGCATCGCAATAGCGAGACGCCCGAGCAGACCGCCGAGGAGCGTCGTTTGTTCTATGTGGGAATGACCCGGGCACGCTTTCGCTTGCAGCTCAGTTTTTGCCAGAAGCGCAAACGCTATGGTGAAACCCTGAATCCCGAGCCATCGCGATTTTTGCAAGAGATCCCCGCCGAGCACCTGGATTGGCAGCGTAGTGTGAGCACAGCTGATGCCCCGGAGGAAACCGAGGACGCCTTCGCGCGCCTGCGCGCCCTGCTCGACAGCTGAAAAGCGAAAGGCCAGTCGGATGACTGGCCTCTTGTGCTCGCTACAGGATACGATCAGGCAGAAGCCTGCTCTCCCATTGCCTTCACCCGTGCCGACAGGCGGCTCTTGGTACGCGCTGCAGCATTACGATGAATGACGCCCTTGCTGGCGGTCTTGTCGATGATCGACTCAGCCGTGTGAAACGCACTGCGAGCCTGCTCCTGGTTGCCCTCACGGACGGCGCGTAGCACATGCTTCACGTACGTGCGCATACGGGAATGCAAGCTGTCGTTGTGCAGCCGCCGCTTTTGATTCTGAATTGCGCGCTTGCGCGCCTGAGCCGAATTCGCCACGCTACCACTCCTGATACATGCAAAAGGAAGTCCCCATTTCTGGGACAACAGATGTGCAAATTCTGCGCAGTTTCACCACCAAAGTCAAGGTGTAGCCTCTTCTTCCCCACATTGGCCCCTGGCTTTGTGGCAAGAAAGACACTACACTTTGCCTCTTCATGAAGAATTCCTCGCGCCCAACACGCTGGAAGCCCGTAGGCATCGGCTTGGTCTTGCTTGCCATTCTGGCCATCCATTATGCCATCATTGTGCTGGGCCTCTTGCACCTGTCGGGTGACGAGGCCCAATACTGGACCTGGTCGCGCCATCTCGCCTGGGGCTATTATACGAAAGCCCCCATCATCGCCTGGATCATCGCCCTCGGGACGCGCATCGCCGGCAACACGGATCTCGGAGTGCGCTTTTTTGCGCCCCTCTTTGCCTTTGCCTTGGCCGCCATGGCGTATGTCTTTGCCCGGCAGATCCATGGCAGCTATCGGGCCGGTGTGGTGGCTGCCCTGCTCTTTGCCCTTACGCCCATCTTCTTTCTGGGCGGGCAGGTGATGACCACTGACATCCCCATGGTGACCTGCTGGTTTCTCGCCCTCTGGGCAGTGTGGTGGGCGCTGGTGCGGGAGCGGCCCTGGGCCTGGTACGCCGCCGGTCTGGCCGTGGGTCTTGGCTTGCTCAGCAAATATAACATGGGTGTCTTGCCCATGGCGATCCTGGTGTATCTGCTCGCCTCCCGGCATTGGCGCAAGACCCTGGCCAGCCCCCATCCCTGGCTGGCGGCCCTGCTGGCCTTCGCCGTCTTTTCACCCAACCTCTGGTGGAACAGCCACCATCATTGGGTAACCATGGAGGCTACCTGGGGCAATGTCACCGGTGGCCGCGGTGGTTGGGAACATTGGCTGACGTTCCTGGCCGGGCAGGCGGGTGTCGTCAGCCCGGTCCTGTTCGCCCTGATCTTCGCCGCGCTCGCGATGCGTGGTCGCCGGCTTACGCCGCAGATGGGCATTCTCGTTTGGCCGAGCCTGTTGGCCCTGACTTTTTACCTGCAAAAGGCATGGACCGGCCAAGTGGATGTCAACTGGCCGGTGGCAAGCTATGTAGGGCTTTTCCTGTGGGCGGCGGGGCCCCTTTCCGAGCGGGTCTGGG
The DNA here is from genome assembly GCF_057473545.1 of Acidithiobacillus sp. TH-A67. Lineage (NCBI taxonomy): Bacteria > Pseudomonadati > Pseudomonadota > Acidithiobacillia > Acidithiobacillales > Acidithiobacillaceae > Acidithiobacillus > Acidithiobacillus sp. TH-A67. The sequence goes on along the minus strand of NZ_JBYCKU010000004.1, from coordinate 53,183 downwards.
CGCGCTGGACGGCGGCGGGTCTGGCCTTGTCGGTGTTGCTCATCGGTCTGGTATTGTCCGCCAATCTTCTTCACCGCGCCCATGTCCCCTTGCCGACGCGCTGGTATGTGCCTTTCAAGCAAATGCGGGGCTGGTCGGAGATCGCTGCGGCCGTAGATCGGGCCGGCAGGGGGCTGGCGCCCTATTTTGTGGTCACGGATTTCTATCAGGTTAGCGCCACCCTGAACTTCTACCTGGCGGGGCAGCCTTTCGTATACTATCAGTCATTCGGCCCCCGACCGGCGCTGGGCAACCAGTATGCCCTCTGGCCCGGTTACGCCGGGCGCCGCGGCCAGAATGCCATCCTCGTCCTGTGCGGCGACATCGGCCATATTCCCACTTCCTGGCGGGCCCATTTTGCCAGCTGCCGGCAGCCCGTCTTTTTTACGGCGCGCTCCGAAGGGGTGAACTGGCATCGCATGACCTTGGTGGTCTGTGAGGATTATCAGGGACCGTAGGAGGAGGGCCGGAGTGTGAAATCAGACGATAGTAGTGCTGTATTCCCTGCTCAGGGCGAAGTTTCTGCCATTCCCGTGTCCAGCAGCGCTCCAGTATGCCCTGAAGCGCTGGCCGGCCCTGACCAGCTACCTCGACAGCGGCCACCTCAGTATTGACAACAATGGAGCTGCGTAACCGCTCGGGAGGAGTCCAAGATGTCGTCACAATCGCGAGTTCAATGCTGTAGGTGCAAATGTGCTAGCGGCGGGCCCGGGTCGCGGTCGGGTTGCAAGTAAGCGGCGATGGTGGCACGGGCCACCGGCAAGGCTTGCCAGGCGTTGTGCCCGCCATTCTCGACGACCACGGCTACGGCGATTTTGGGGTGATCGACTGGTGCCCAGCCGATGAACAGGGAGTCGTTATTGTAAATCGTCCGCCCATAGGCGTAGCCCTCGGGAATTTGTGCGGTACCTGTTTTGCCGGCGATGCTGATGCCGGGGATGCTGACGGTATGACAGGTGCCGGTATTGACGCAGGCCTCCATTCCCTGGCGCACGGCATGCAATGCCACTGGGTCGATATGCAGGTTTTCCGGTACCGCATTGGGGATCGGACTCCGTTCTCCAGTGCTGGAATTGACCCATTCCTTGGCGACCTGTGGTTGCACCAGATAGCCGCCATTGGCAATGGCGGATACGGCGCGCGCGAGTTGCAGGGGGGTAACCAGGAGATAGCCCTGACCGATGCCCAAAATGACCGAATCGCCGGTGTACCAGGGGGCGTGCAGGTGGGCCCGCTTCCACTGCGGAGTGGGAACCAAGCCCGCTAAACCGCCCGGTAAATCGATGCCGGGAGACTTGCCAAAGCCAAAGCGCCACAGGGTTTGATCCTGCAACTGGATGCCCATCTTCACCGCCAGCTTGTAATAAAAGACATCCACAGACCAGGCCAGCGCCTTGGTGAGATTGGTTTCACCAAAACCACCGCGGTTCCAGTCCCAGTAAGTGTGTCCGCCAAGCTGAAAATTGCCCGGACAATAGGTCCGAAAATCCGGGCCTATTACCCCCGACTGAATGGCCTGGATGGAGAAGAAGGGTTTGGCGCAGGAGCCGGGCGGGTAGAGGCCATTGTCGGCACGGTCGGTAAGCGGATGGCCAGGATTATCGAGGAGGCTGCGCCAGTGCGCTGTACTGATGCCATCCACAAACCAGTTGGCATCGAAACTGGGGCTGCTGACCATGGCAAGTACATGACCGTTGTTGGGATCAAGAGCGACGACGGCACCCCGATAATGATCGCTCTCGAGGGCATTTGCAGCGGCTTCCTGCACCCGTAGCCGTAAATGGGTTACAAGGTTGTCGCCAGCCAGCGGCTCTTGCTCTTCCAGCGTGCCGACCTGCAAGCCTTCGGCATTGATCTGTTTGATTTGATACCCCATCTGGCCACGCAATCGTTGCTCATAGTAGCTTTCCAGACCAGTTTTGCCGACGTAGTCCCGCCCGCGGTAGTTCTCTGCCTGATGCCGTTTGAGATCAGTAGCGGTGATCGGCCCCACATAGCCGACGATGTGGGAAAAAAGGGTGCCGAAGGGGTAGTTGCGATGCATCAGGGCGGTAACGCGCACCCCAGGAAATTCTGCCTTGCGCACCGCCAGGGCGGCGACTTGCTGGGGACTGAGATTCGCTTTGAGGATGATGGGATCAAAGCTCGCCTTGGCTGCCATGCTTTTGTCGAAACGGGCCATGTCACCGTCGGAAAGATCGAGCAGCTTCTGCAGGCGATCAAGGGTGCTGTGCAGGTCGCTGGTCTGATCTGGTGTGACTTCCACCGCGTAGGTTGGCTGATTTTTTGCAAGAATCTGGCCATGATCGGCAAGAATCAAGCCGCGGGGTGGGTTGACGGGAACCAGGGCAACATGGTTGTCATGGGCCAGTTGCCGGAATTTTTGATAATGCAATACCTGCAGGTCGAGCAGGCGGGCGAGCACGACCAGCAATAGCAGCAGCACCACGATGGCAGCAAGGCCGAGCCGGTTACGAAAATTCTGTCCGGAAACAAGAGGGGTGGAGGTCTTTTTCATGGGGTTATCGATTTGCAAATGCCTGCCGCCCTTCGTACACTCCTTGCCACACGGAAGCCGGGGGTAAGCGTGCGGGAATCTCGGGTCGAATTTCTCCTGGGTCAAGTCGAAGCCATGATACTCGATTATCACGCTCTGCGCCGCCAGGTGCGGGGAGTGGGTCAGATTGCCGAGCTTGCGCGGCTACGTCGGGAAAAAGAGATCCTGGAGGCAGAAAATCTGCAGCTTCGTCGGCAGCAGCAAGACATTCGCGAGCGTCTGGATCGGCTACTGGAGCAAATCTCCATCTGGGAACGGGAAGAGTATCAGCGATGAGTCAGGGCAATGCCGCCGATGCGCGCGAGCTGATCGCCGCAGAGTTTCTCAATCAGTCCTATCAAATCACCTGCTCGCCCGAGGAACGGAATCTGCTTGGGCAGGCCATTGTCACGCTGCAGGAGCGTTTGCAGGCAGCCAAGGTGCGTCAGGGCGTGGGCGTCCAAAGGGAGCGCGCCCTGCTCATGGTTGCGTTGAATCTCGCTGCCGACCTGCAGCGCAGCCAGGGTGAATTGCAACAGGCGCAGAACACTCTGGAGACCGTGACTGCCCGATTGCAGAACTTGGTTGACATGGGTCAGGGCGCGGAGTAGCTTGGAGCTACTCCCTGCGGGGCTCGTGGTTCCGGGATATTTCCTGAACCAACATTGTCTATCCAGGGGGCCTTGGTCCATATCGTTGGTGTGCCGCTCCGCTGCGGAGTAGCCTGATACGATTCCCGGGCTCCCGACCTGGTCATCAGGTTCGTGGGATAGCGGGCGCCACGACCCAAGCGGGGAGTTTTTCTTTGTCAGTATCCAAAATCGATATTCGTCGTAGCATGCGGCAACGCCGCGCGGCCCTGAGTGCCGCCGATCTCCGTCAAGCGGAGGGTGGCCTGCTTCGCCAATTGCGAAATTCCCCGATTCTCCGCAAGGCGCGTACCATTGCTTTATATTGGCCTATGCGCGGGGAGATTGGTGCCCTGCCTATCCTGCAACTACCATGGTCGCATCGCCAACGGTTCTTTCTCCCCGTTCTGGCTGGCTTGCATGCGACTGAGTTGCGTTTTGCGCCGTTTTCCGTAGGTACAACCCTCAGCAAAAACCGTCTGGGAATCCCCGAGCCCGAGGTGCCGCGTCGTTACTGGAAATCCGCCGCAGAGCTGGACCTGTTGTTGTTGCCGTTGGTCGCCTTCGATGCCACTGGCCAACGCCTGGGTATGGGGGGGGGCTTCTATGATCGCAGCCTGGCAGCATTGCGGCATCGCCGTCACTGGCGTCGCCCCCGTCTGGTGGGGGTAGCCCACGCCTTTCAGGAAGTGCGAGAATTGCCGACGGAGCCATGGGATATCCCGCTGGATGCCATTGCTACGGAACGAGAATACCGGAGTTTTCGACGATGAACGTACGAATCTTCTTTGCGGGCGACGTGATGGGAGCGCCTGGACGCCGTGCCTTGCAGCAAGGGCTGGCCGATCTGCGCGTGGAAAAAGCTCTGGATGCGGTAGTGGTCAATGGCGAAAATGCCGCTGGTGGTGCGGGAATCACGCGCAAGATCCTGGACGAGTTTTTCGCCTGGGGCATCGATGCGGTCACAGCGGGAAATCATATTTGGGATCAAAAAGAAACGATCAGCTTTATTGTGGAGGAGCCGCGTCTACTTCGTCCTTATAACGCACCTCCCGGTACGCCGGGGCGCGGAGCGCTGCGGATCGAAAAAAATGGCTGGCGCCTCGGCGTGCTCAACCTCATGGGGCGCCTGTTCATGCATCCGCTCTACGATTGTCCCTTCCGTGCCGCGGACGTCGCCCTGGGCGACGAACTAGCCGGCTGTGATGTGATCCTCGTCGATTTGCACGCGGAGGCCACCAGCGAAAAATATGCCCTTGCCTGGCATCTGGACGGCAGAGTCAGCATGGCGGTCGGTAGCCATACCCATGTTCCTACGGCGGACGAGCGGGTGTTCCCCGGGGGTATGGCTTATCAAAGTGACGCCGGCATGTGCGGTTGTTACGATTCGATCATCGGCGTGGATCGGGAAGTTGCCAAACGCCGATTCATCGACGCTATGCCTGCCAAGGCGCCGGTGGTCGATGGCGTGGCGAGCCTCTGTGGTCTGCTGGCAGAAATCGACACCGAGACGGGGAAGGCAGTGCAGGTGGAGCGGATTCGCCGGGGCTACCCCGCGGATTGAGCTGCTGAAGCCCCACTGAGCCAGTCGCTGCAGCGCTGGTTTCCGCCATCGCCGATCTGTAGATAGGCAGTATCCAGCGGGGGAATAAGCAGAATGCAGTCGCACTCGCGCATCCTGCCATCGCGCAGAAAGTGCAGGTGCCGAGGGATTCCTGGAGTCAGTCGATCGATTTGGGACTGCAGACGCTCGGCCAAGATTTCCTCTCCGTCCAGGGCCAGCAGACGGTCCCCCGGACAAAGACCAGCCTGTTCCGCCGCTCCGCCAGCACGCACGAAAGTCAGTTCCACGCCAATCGCTGCCTTTTCCCAGTTTGCACCGAGATCGGAGCGTCGACCTTCCGTTTCCACACCGCCACGGTCCTGCTCGTCGCGGGCGGCACGCCAGAGCAGATCAACACCCAGAATCTGCAGGCATTCTTGCAGGGGCAGGGGCTGCGCTTCGGCAACCCACTGTCGCACTTCGTCGACCCCAGCATTTCCCAGGACAGGCTTGAGGAGGGCAAAAATTTCGCCTTCTGGCAGGGACCGCTGCCTTTCTCCATAGTCTTGCCAGAGTCGGCGCAGAAACGCGTCGAGGCTGGAGCCACGCTGCCGCAGCCGCGCGTCGAGACAGAGGGCGGCAAGGGCGCCCTTGTTGTAATAGCTGATCTCGAAGTTGGCCGCGGATGGATGCGGATGATAGAGCTTGGTCCAGGCGTCGGCGCTGGATTCGGCCAGGCTCTGATAGCTTTCCCCGGGACGCCGGGCGAGGCGAGTGATTTCCTGTCCCAGTTCTTCGAGGTATTGTGCCGGAGACCATAGGCCTGCGCGACACAGAAGCAGGCTGTCGTAGTAGGAAGTGATACCCTCGAAGACCCAGAGATCGCGACTGATTATCTCTGTTTCCCAGAAGCTGTCACTCCATGCCGCCGGACGGATACCCTGGACCAGCCAGGAATGAAAATACTCGTGGCTGGCGAGTCCAAGAAACTGACGGTAGCCTTTGGGATCCGTGCCGTCGAGATCACTACGGTTGCACAACAGGGCAGAGGATGCCGAGTGCTCGAGGCCACCATAGGCGTTTTGCCCACACATGCACAGAAAATGATAGCGCGAGAAGGGGCTGCCGCCCCAGAACTGCTGCTGGCAAGCACAGATTCTGGCAAGATCCTCGCCCAGGCGGAGTAACTCTGGGTTGTCGTGGCCCAACAGAGCGAGGTGATGAGGTAATTCTCCGGCACAGAAATCCACCCGATGCAGGGGGCCGAAGAGCAAGGGATGATTGCAGAAGCTGCGGTAGTCGGGGGCGCGAAACTCGCCCCAGGACCACGCGCTGTCAGAGATCGCTTCCATGCTGGTGGCCAGTTGCCAGTCGGCGGGACCGCTGATTTGCAAGGTATGTTCTTGCTGCTCCTGACCAAGTACCCGCAGAAATACTGCCGGGCCATTGAAGAACCCGCCCCGGTCATCGAGATAGGCAGTGCGCACTGATCGGTCAAAGGCATAAACCTGGTAGGAAATGGTTACCGGGCCGTTACAGGGAGCCAGGCGCCAGTGATCCTTGCGGAATTTTTCCACCGGCAATTTCCGTCCGCCCGCCGTTGCCCGCATGCTGACGATGTGGCGGGCGAGATCACGGATGGTATAACTGCCGGGTACCCAGGCGGGCAGGGCGAGAATCTGACCGTCTGGGTCGGGCTCGGCAAGGTGCAGATCTACCTGAATCAGGTGGGCATTTTCTTGAAGACGGATATGGTATTGCAGATTCATGAATGCCTCAGCGCCAGGCGGGCGCCAGTTGGCGAAAGCGTGGATCGGCGGCGTCCTCCATCCATTCATAGAAGATGGATTCGGTACTGCTGAGGATGACACCGGCATGGCGCAGACGTTCGAGTGCCCACTCGCTCTGCCGGGGCTCGCGACTGGCTACCGCATCGATGGGGACAAGCACGTGCCAGCCCTGGGCCTGCAGGTCAAGGGCCGTTTGCAGCACGCAGATGTGGGTTTCTACTCCCAGCAGGCAGATCTGCCGGCGATCCAGCCGGGAACGCAGGGCATTGCGCAAGGCGGGGTTGGCATGACAGGAGAACTCGGTTTTCTCGAACGTCGGACCGAAATCGTGGAGGCTGGGATCGATCGCGCCGAGCCCTATAGGATATTGGGCCGAGAGCAGAATGGGAAGGTCCAAGGCTCTGGCACTGTTCAGGAAGCGACGGACGTTGTGCAAGAGTGTTTCCTTGCGTTCGTCCCCCAGCATGGCCAGTAGCTTGTCCTGCAGGTCGATGGCCAGGATGAGGCTGCGTGCTGCCCGAACCCGCATCTTCAGAACTGGAATTTCTTGTTGGTGGGGTGGCGTAGCGCGGGGATATCCGTTTCAAACAGGTCCTTGCTACCCAGGCTGCCGTCGGCGGCGCGGCGATAGCGGCGCACCTTGCAAAGTGGAGACTCGCCGAGGATGGCGAGGAGGCGCCCGCCGGGGTTCAACTGCTCGAGAAAGGCCTTGGGGAGCTGCGGGAGAGAACCGGTCAGGACGATAACGTCGCAAGAGCCGGATGCGGCCCAGCCGCCCGAAGCATCACCCACGTGGAGATGTACATTGGTAACGCCCTGCATTTGCAGACGCCCTTCGGCGGCGTGAATGAAATCGGCGCGATCATCAACGCTATGGACGAGCTTGCCCATACTGGCCAACAGGGCGGTAAAGTAGCCACTACCGGTGCCAACTTCGAGGATCTGGTCTTGCGGGCGAATTTCCAGCTCCTGCAAAACCCGTGCTTCCATCTTTGGTGTCCACATTCGTTCGCCGTGCCCCAAGGGGATTTCAAAGTCGGCGAAGGCGAGCTCCTGCAGCTGCGTAGGCACGAACTGTTCCCGCTTGACGCGTTGCAGAACTTGCAGAACTTCGGGGTCAAGAACATCCCAGGTGCGAATCTGGGTGTCGATCATGGTTTGGCGAAGGCTGTCGAAGTGCATGGGAATCATCCAAAATACCTGCTACATTTAGGCACGCCGTCTAGGGCAAGTCAATTTTTCCGGGGGTCGATCATTGGAAAGTCGGGCGCACGCTTTGATTGCCTTGGTCTTCGTTGTCGTGTTAGGGGCAGCACTCACGGTGGCCGGACTCTGGATGCACCATTCAGCGCCGGTCGGCAAGCTTTACAATGTCATCTCCCCGTACAGTGTGACGGGTCTTACGGTGCAAGCGCCGGTGCGTTTCAAAGGCGTGCGCGTGGGCGAGGTGAAGTCCATTGGTTTCGATCCACGCAATCCGCGTATGGTGCGAGTGCAAGTCAGTGTCGACGCCAATACCCCCATCACCAAAGCGACCTTTGCCGAGTTGGAACCGCAGGGGGTGACGGGACTGAGCTATTTGTCGCTCAACGATGCCGGCACGGATTTTTCTCCGCTGGCGCATGCGCCAGGGCAGGTTCCCGACATTCCGATGCATCCCAGTTTCATTCAGGTGCTATCCCGCAGTGGCGAATCCCTGGTCAAGCAGGGCAATGAATTGGCCTTGCGCATGAACGACCTCCTCGATGAGGAGAACCGCAAGCACTTCACGGCGACCTTGCGGCACCTGGACCAGGCCAGCGCTGAGCTGGCCGAGCTGGAGGCCGCTTTACAGCCAGCTCTGCGGGAGTTGCCGTCGACCATCGCCGCGACACGCTCGACCATGCAGTCCAGTCAGCAACTCGTGCGTCACCTGGATGATCTGGCACTTGCCGCCAAGGCACCTTTGCAACAGCTCAACGGTACCAGTGTCGCCTTGCACCAGTTAGCGAGTTCCGGTCAGCAGAGTTTCGCCGTCCTCAATGATCAGACGCTCCCGCAGCTCAATGCCCTGACGCAGAGTCTATTGCAAAGCAGTCAGGACTTGGGCGCCCTGAGTCGTGAATTGCGGCAAAACCCGCAATCGCTCCTGTATGGGCGTGGAGCACCGCCGCCCGGTCCGGGACAGTCGGGCTTTGCCGGGGGAAACTCATGAAGGGAAAGTCAAGTTTCTGGCGCGTTTTCGTGGGCAGTGCGCTGGCGTCGACAAGCTTGGCCCTGGCGGCTTGTGCCAGTGCGCCGGCCTGGCAGCAGCCGTACGCCTTGACTGCTGCGCCGGATACTCAGCCCGTGAGGCAACACCAGGCCGGCGTGTTGCGTCTGGAAGCCGTCACGGCGCCGAGCTGGTTGGCGGGCGAGGAGTACCTCTACCGTTTGCAGTATGCCAGTCCCCAGGCCCTGCGACCCTATAACGATGCGCGCTGGGCGGCGGCGCCGGGCCAGATGCTGACCCTGTTACTGAGCCAACGTCTGCGACAGCAGGGCGACTGGCGCGCCGTCCTGGGGCCGGCGCAGGCGGGCCGTCCGGCCTTGCTGCTGCAATTGGGGCTGCAAGACTTTACCGTGCATTACAGCAATGCCACGGCGGGCGAGGCGCAGATCTCCTGTACCGCTACCCTGCTGGCCGCTCGGGGCTATCGCGTTCTGGCGCAGAAAAGTTTTGCCGTCCAAGCACCTTTGCCAAGTACTGGACCCGCTGCGGGTGCCACTGCCATGAACCGGGCCGCTCAGGAGCTGGTGGCGCAGATCGGCGATTGGGCGGCGCAACACAGTCCCGCCGCAGACTAAGCGGCTGCAGGAGCCTTGACCACCAGTACCGGACAGTGTGCGTGGTGGACCACGGCACTGGCCACGGAACCCAATAGTAGGCGACCAATCGCCCCTTGCTCCTGACTGCCGATGACGATCAGGTTATATCCCCCTTCTGCCGCATATTCGCAGATATTCCGGCCAATGCCACCCGCTTTTTCGAGAAGTAAACCGTGGCTCGGAACACTGGTGGATTTTTGCAGGGCATCCAGTCGTTCCTGCGCCAACGAACGCAGGCGCTGCATCATCTCCAGAGAACTCGGTAGCAGCTCCTCCGGAAGCTGCAGGTCCATGATCTGGGTATCAAGGATGTGCAGCAGGGTGAGCTCGGCCTGATGCAGGCGCGCCTCCTCGCCTGCGTGCGCAAGGACCGTGCTGGCCATTCCGCTGAAATCGACGGCGACGAGGATTTTGTGGTAGCTCATCTGGGTTCTCCTTGCAGGATGCTCAGCACCTCTGCTTCGCTGAGCAGGCGATTTTCACTGTCGCGGCGGCCGCGGTATTCCCACAGACTCTGCGCCAGAGTCTTTTCACTGATGACTAGGCGATGGGGCAGGCCAATCAGGTCCATAGTCGCAAACTGTACCCCCGGACGTTCGTCGCGGTCATCGAGGAAGACTTGCAGTCCTTTTGCCTCGAGCTGCGCCATCATCGCTTCGGCGGCTGCCAGCACCGCCGGCGATTTCTTGGCCTGGATGGCGACGATGCCAACGTCAAAGGGCGCCATGGCGGGTGGCCAGCAGATGCCACGTTCGTCAAAATTCTGTTCGACAGCGGCAGCGACGATGCGCGATACACCAATGCCATAGCAGCCCATGAGCACGACCTGCTCTTTCCCGGACTCATTGAGGACGCGTACGCCCAGCTTCTCGCTGTAGCGGGTGCCCAGCTGAAAAACGTGCCCCACCTCGATGCCGCGGCGAATGCCCAGGCTACCCGTGGCACAGTGCGGACAGGCATCCCCTACCTGAACATTACGGAGGTCCGCTGCTTGTGGGTGCGGCAGATCGCGTTCCCAATTGAGATTCAGCCAGTGCTGTCCGCCAATGTTGGCGCCCGTACTGAAGTTGCGCAGGACTAGAACCCGCTGGTCCGCGACGATGGGCAGGGGGGCCGGCAAGTCCTTGGGGCCGAGAAAGCCAAAGGGCACGCCGAGCAGCTCCTGGGTCTCTTCGGCGCTGGCGAGGCGTAGTGTGTCCGCGTCCAGCACACGCGCCGCCTTGATCAGGTTCAGCTCATCATCTCCCCGTAGCAGAAGCAGCATGGGTTTGTCATCGGCAAAGACCAGAAGACTCTTGACCACCTGAGCAGGACTGACGCCGAGCATCTTCGCCTGTTCTTCTACCGTGCGAATCCCCGGAGTAGCCCGTTGCTCGGCAGGTAGAAGGGGATCGCTGCTGTCCGGCAGCGGACGGCTACGAGCCAGCTCCTGATTGGCCGCGTAGTTGCAGGCCGAGCAATGCACGATGGCATCTTCTCCGGAATCCGCCAACACATGGAATTCATGGGAGGCCTTACCACCGATGGCCCCGGAATCGGCATCGACGGCGCGAAATTCCAGGCCCAGGCGCGTAAAGATGTGGTGGTAGGCGTCGTACATTTCCTGATAGGTGGCCCTCAGGGAGTCTTGATCGATGTGAAAGGAATAGGCATCTTTCATGATGAACTCGCGTGCACGCATGAGTCCAAAGCGCGGACGAATCTCATCGCGGAACTTCGTCTGCACTTGATACAGGTTCAGCGGTAGTTGTCGATAGGAGCGGATCTCCCGCCGCGCCAGATCGCTGATCACCTCCTCGTGGGTCGGTCCCAGGCAGAAATCGCGTTGATGGCGATCTTTTAGGCGCAACAGCTCGGGGCCATAGAGTTCCCAGCGCCCCGACTCCTGCCACAGCTCTGCCGGTTGTACCACTGGCATCAGCACTTCCTGAGCACCAGCGCGTTCCATCTCCTCGCGTACTACCGCCTCCACCTTGCGCAGTACGCGCAGGCCCAGCGGCAGCCAGGTGTAGAGGCCCGAAGCGAGGCGGCGGATGAAACCGCCGCGCAGCAGCATCTGATGGCTGATGAGCTCGGCTTCCGCTGGGGTTTCCTTGAGGGTGGGAAGAAAGAATTGACTAGCGCGCATACCCGATCCATGACTACAGAAAGATGGTGCAGTGTAGGCAAAGTCAGGGCCACGCAAAAGGGGGAGGAGCGAGCTGTAGGGTAACCCATGTCCCCGCGCTCCATGCGTCGGGTAGGTCGCATGATTTCGTTGCTGCGCCGCGGAGCGCGCCGGTGATCATGCGGCAGCAGTTTTTTATTGGCGGCTGTATATCAGTGAGATTTTACTTTCATCGATGACACAATCGGCGAATTGTTTTGTAATTTTCTGTCCATTTATTTGTATGTAGTTATCTCAAAATATATTTTTTCTACAATATTTTGAACTTTGTCCTATTTGATTGGTCATAATTTCTGTCTTGCAACGGAAAAAGGAGAAGATGAGGAATGAGTAATAACCCTATTATTGCTATCAATCAGTCAAAAGTTGCCAATCGTCCAGAAAGCTATCAGACGATGATGAAAATTGGCCCAAAAGTTTGCATTACTACGGCATCTCACCACGGATTCCTGGGCTTTGAACAATTGCTGCAAACGGGAATCCATCCCATGGCGGGGCGCTACGGCGGCGGCGCTATCGATATGCGCGAGACGCTCAATCCTATTGGCATGTTTCAGTACACCGTATGGAAAGACGTAAAATCCCACGAAGAAATGCATCATGATAATTTCAAGGAAATTTATGAGCTTTGCGGTGATTGTCTGGACATGGTGATCGAGGGACCGTGGGAGCCATACTATGAAATCGTCCGTTCGGATTTGCCACCGATCATTGCCATAACCGACGTTCCCGCTGCCTTGGGCGGAGCCTTTGCCAAGCAAGAGGCTGTTCCCAAGGTAGCACTGGCTGCCAAGCGGGCCATTGCGATTGGTGATCACTGGGTCATGGATGGGCATGAAACGGCGTTTGAGGAGGGGGCAGAGCGTACGCTCAGTTGGTTCAAAGAGAACATTCCCGGAATGATTGGTTGGATGATTCTAAAGCAATTCGGTGTTTCGGCCATTGGTTCCTTCCAGCTCGATCCGCAAGGAATGTTGAAGGCAACTCTGGGAGCCAATCCGCCAAAATATAATACCAATCGCGGCAGCGCGATCCCCAGTACGCCACCAATTCCTGGGCAAACTCCAGTTCAATATCTGGTACACATGGAGTGGGAATCGCCAGAGGCGGCTCACATGGGCATTGCCCACGCGATGCTCGACTATGAGTGTCGTCAGATTCACAACGATGGTGTATTGGCACACCTCGACAAAGGCCCCTATTACCAGATTTTCGCGCCGATGATGGAACAAGGGCAGTGGCGGAAAAGACTGGTAAAATAGCGGGGAACTGAGTTAAGTTACCAGACTGGTGATGAAAAAGAAATCGGTTTTCGGAGCGGTCGCTCCTTTTCTGCTGTATGCAACGCTACGGAATTTGCGATACTTTTTGTGAAGAGAAAAGCCGACTGGAAACCGACAGCGATGCCCTACGCGGTGGTCATGGCCACCGGCGGAACGGCAAGTATGGTGGCAGCGGCTGATTATTGGCTGCTGGCCACAACCTTGCTCACCTTGGCCTGCCTGCAGGCAGTGTACATTCCATTGACCTGGATTTGGCTCCGGCGTCGATCCCTGTCGATGCCACCGAGCTTCCACTTTGCCCAAAGGTCGGCTGATCAGTATGTCGGCGCCCACACCATTCCCCTTGGTTTGGCGGTATTAAGCTCGGGGATGGCGTTTTTTGGGTATGTGGAAGGCATACCAGCATTGCTGGGCTTGGCAGAGTTCCTGCTCGCTCTCAGTTGGCTGCTAGTACTTCTTTGTGCAGCACAATTCTTCCTGGCTTTATACCGGTTCGGGATTTCGTTGGAACGGGTGAGTGGTGCATGGTTCCTGGTGCCGGCAGCGGTCTTGGGAGCCAGCGTTGCTAGTGGAGATGTCGTCGCATCGACGCAAAGCGATTGGAACCTTGTCGTCGTTGCCGGTGCCCTGCTGGGTGGGATTCTATATGCTGCCATCGCGTTCCTAGCAGTCCTGCGCATTCGTCGGTTTGGCTTGCATGGCGTACCGCAGGCCCCCTGGTGGATCGCCATGGGCTGTGCCAGATTCGCCGCCCTGGCTCTGGGGCATGCCTGGGCCTGGCAGAATTTGACCCCTGCAGCACACCATGCGCTCGCCATGCTGATCATACTGGCGGAAATTGTCGCCATCGTTCTGTTCTTTCCAATAGCCTTTCGCAGCGCCATTTTTCTGTTCCGTAACTGCGCCTTCCGCAACCCCGTTGCCTGGCCTCCCACGTTCTCCACGTCGGTATTCGCGCTGAGTTGCCTGCAGTCGGCATCAATCCTTTCCATCCCCGCGTTCCACTGCTTGGGGATTGTGGCTGGATTTTTCGCATTACTCTTTTGGTTTACCAGTATTTTCTGGGAGCTGTGGCGCAGAGTCACAGCGGGCTATTTCGCCAAGGAGATACGCTGACTGTCGATTGGGCACAAAAATTCGATTTTTCTAGTGCGTTGGCTTCTGTCCCGTGCTATTACGCCAAGCCAGCCATAGGAGGGGAATGGCCCACAAAGCGGAGAACTGATAAATCTGGTTGAGAGACAACAAGGATTGCAGGGGCCCCAGTCCGGTCGAGCCAATGCCCTCACCGACCATCAATGCCCCCACCAGTAGTCCTGCCATTTGTGTTCCCTCCTTGCCATGACGGGCAACACCAAACGCCATGCTATAGGGGTAATAGACGCCACAGGCTATCCCCGCCAAGGCAAAGAACAAGAGCAGAGATTCGGCGCTTTGCAACTGCGGAATGATCAGAAAGCAGGCAGCCATTCCCAAGGGTATGGCACGATAGACCCAGCATCGCGAAAGCCAGTGGTCGGGAATGGATCCGAGGACAAAGCGCGCGACGGTCTCGCCGCCCCAGAACAGGGACAGGGCTGCAGCACCCGTTGCCCGCGGGAAATGATGATCGACGCTGACCAGAATATTCGCCCAACTGCCAAAGCTACCCTCGCAGATGGCGTAGATGAGGACTGCGGCAGCAAAGGGGATCATGGATTTTTTCCAGGCGCGCAAGCCACCGATCTCCTGTCCCTGTTGTTCTTCCTGGGCCTGGGGCAGGAGCAAGACCAGCAGCCAGAGCAGGAGGATGACTGCGGGCCACAGTACCCAGGTCAGCCAGTTGGAGGACAGATGCAGGAGCATGGGGGAAACTGCCGTGGCACCGCCAATCACGGCATTCAGGATGGTGACGGCCGCCGTGGCGCTACCGGCAAAGATCAGGGTAGAAGCTCGGTTGATGGCAGCGTTGGTCAGACCAAAACCGACGCCAAGAAGCAGTGTTTCGGCGAGCAGCAGAAAAACTACGGAACCATGCCCGCTGAAGTAGGCAAGGACCAGCAGTCCCATGGCGATTGCGTTGCTCAAGATGCCAATACGAAAGAGTCCATGCGCACCGAGGCGCCTATGGATGCTCCCGGCGGCGAGGGCGGCGATGACGGCACCAATGATCTCCGGAAAATACAACATGCCATAGGTACTATTGCTCATGTTGTACGGCGCGCTGCGCAGGATACTCCCCAGCGCCGGGATCAGCACGAAGGCCGAACCCTGCAGAAACCCCGCCGCAAATACCGCTGTCGTGCCCTTTTTCACTCAACTGCTCCGCAGTCGTTCGCGCAGAACGCTGGCTACGCGGATGGCGTTGGCCATGATGGTGAGAGAGGGGTTCACCGCGCTGATGGAAGGCATGAAGCTCGCGTCAACCACATATAGATTGTCGAGATCATGGGCCTTGCAGTTACGATCGAGAACACTCGTCTGCGGGTCATCGCCAAAGCGGCAGGTTCCCACCTGGTGGGCGGTAGCGGAGATATCCATGGACTGAAAGAACACCAGGGGAAAGCCGATCTTCTGTAGAATGTCTTGCCATTTTGCGCAGAGACGGCGATGGCTCTCACGATTTTTGGGTTGCCAATGCAGCTGGATGCCGTCGCGCTCATCCACGGTGACGCGGTTTTCGGGGCTTGGCAGATCCTCTGTTGTCAGCCACCAGTCGACAGAATGGCTGGCCGCCCAGGCGGTCATGGGAATTGGCCAGCGCGGACGTTGCGCATGCAGCAGGGCCGGTGTCACCTTACCAAGGCCCTGGATATGGCCAAGGGGATAGGGGTAATCGGGATCGCCAGAGTCTTCGTAAAAATCATTCAGAGCTAGGGTTTTTTGGAAGATACTGCGGTTCTCGCGGGTGATCTTGATCGCCATGCAGGCGCTGTTGAGGTGACACATATAGTTGCGTCCAACCTGATCACTACTGTTGGCGATGCCATTGGGAAATGTCTCGCTGCGGGAGGCCAGGAGCAGAGCGGCGCTATTGACCGCGCCCGCCGCCAGGACCACGACACGGGCATGGTAGCGGTGCTGATCGGTCTCCACCCCGGATACCCGTCTGCCGTCCTCTGCCAGAAGGATCCTGCGTACTCGCTCGTTGCGAAGCAGGGTGACATTGGCGTGTTGCAGGGCCGGTCGTACCCCACAGAGCTCGGCGTCGCCCTTGGCATGAACGAGACAGGGAAAGCCGTCACAGGTGGGACAGCGCACACAAGGACTCTGCGCAGGGTCGTCTTCCAAGCGGTGCAACGCCAGCGGCAGGGGGAAAGGATGATATCCTTGGGCGCGTAAGGCCGTATCGACCAGCGCTATGTCTTCCTCGTGGGGCATGGGGGGAAATGGATAGGGGCCTCGGGCTCCCTCGGTTGGGTCGCTCCCGGCTGCGCCATGGGCGAAGTACCAGTGCTCGGCAGTATCGTAATGGGGCGCCAGATCTTCGTAACAAATGGGCCACGCCGGCGTCACCCCGTCGACATGGCGACGCTCCCGGAAATCCGTGGGACGCCGCCGCAGGATGGCCGCGCCGTAAAACTTGGTATTGCCACCCACGTGATAGCCCGTCACCGGATGGAAAGGCTGGCCGTCGCCATCCCGCCAGGTTTCTTCGGTATGGTAGCGGTAACTTGCAAAGACCGTTTGTGGATCCCAGTTGCCCCATTCGCGCGGCAGGTAATCACCACGCTCCAGAATCAGGATGCGCAAACCGCTGTCGGCCAGGGCGCGGGCGAGGGTGCCGCCACCAGCGCCACTGCCGACGATGAGGACGTCGACGTCCATGGGTTCAGCCTCCGTGGCGAAAATCGGGATAGATCAGCATGCCGCCATCCACCGCGAGGGTGGTACCGGTGATGTAACTGGCCAGATCGCTCGCCAGAAAGGCCACGACTGCGGCAACCTCTTCCGGTTTGCCCAAGCGACCCATGGAGATTTTTTTGTCGAGGTCCTTGAGGGATTCCGGATCGTCCCAGACCGACTGATTGATAGGGGTCTTGATGGCACCGGGGGCGAGGGCGACCACCCGAATGCCCTTGTCGGCAGTTTCCTGGGCCAAGGTCTTGGTGAACATCGACAGGCCCGCCTTAGCACTGGTGTAGGCACTGTAGCCCTCCCAGGGAATGAATTCATGTACCGAGGTGATGTTGAGAATCACGCCGTGTTTTTTCTTCTCCATTCGGGAGATGGCGGCGCGGGCACAGTAATAGGGACCCAGCAAATCCACTGCGATGACTTTTTCCCATGCTTGCGGGTCGTCGTCCCCTACCAGGGCATGGGGGCCATCCATCCCCGCGTTGTTGACCAGGATATCCAGGCCACCAAACGCGCCTTCGACGTTGCTCAGGAGCTGTTCCACTGCCTCCGGGTCGGAAATATCGGCGGCAAAGGCCCGAGCTTTGCCCCCCGCTTTCTCAATGTTGCGTACCACGGCTTCGGCCTCTTCCTGTCCTTTACGGTAGTGCACCGCCACCTCTGCCCCGGCCGCAGCCAGGGTCTCGCTCATGGCGCGCCCCAATCCGCCGCTACCACCCGTCACCAAGGCCGTTCTGCCGGCCAGGTCGATACTGATCATGCTACACCTCCAATAATCTGCACGGAAAAGTCTTCTCCTTGCCAACTCTGGCTGTCTGCCCAATACAAGGCGAACTGTAGGCTCTGCCCGGGGCGTAATTTGCGGGTAGGCAGGCAGGCCAGGTATCCCAGACCCCAGTCTTCGGCATCGAGATCCTGTACCTTCTGCCAACCATCGATGCCCCAATGGATACGGAAAGGGGCAGCCAGGAGAATGCGCAGCTCTTGTCCAGCGAGCAATTTGCGTGGCCGATGGCGTAGACGCCAGATGCGGTAGTCCAGTTCCGGCTTCTTGCCCGCGTAACGTTTCCAGGTCTGCGCTGGACGATCCACGGCATGCCCTTTGATCGTGCTGTGGCAGAGCTTGAGAAATTCGCCGTGGGTCCAGCAGAGGGGCATGGCGGAGCCGCTGGGCTTACCTGGAAACAGCCCCTTTTCGGGAATCGGATCACTTTCCCAGATCTGTTCCGGTAACAGACCGCCCGCGCCGGTCATGGTCGCCATGGCGCGCAGGTAGGGCAGCGGATCTTCCCCGGCAGCGAGGGCATAATGGCCGCGCTCGCCAGTGAGCAGCGGCCAGCCGCGCCCGATGCCCGTACCGTCGAAGGGGCTGCCGTCGCGATGCTCGCCGTAGCCATCGCCGTTGTAGCGGTGCCAGACCGGACCGCTGGGTGTGTCGCTCTTGAGCAAGCCATCCATGACCTTGACCGAATCCTGAATATGCGGATCGTCGGCGGCACGTAAACCATAGCGCACCAATTGTAAGAAGTCCGTAGCCACCTGTTCGTTGGCGGACCAGTGCGGATCCTGAGCGCGGTTCTTGATCAGCATCCATTCATCCTTGGCCCCGTCATGGGTAAGGACGTCGGCTGGAGCAATGCGCATGAAGTAACCCGATACCTGAAAACGCCGGGCGAGATCGGTACCACGCGTAAAGGTCCACTCTTCCAGATGGACATTCCAATAGTCTGCGAGCATCAGGGCGCACTCCGCCGCCTTGCCTTCCAGAAAGGACGCCCCCTCGACTAATGCAGCGATGGCGACGGCGAGGGTAAAAGCATTGATGCCACCATCTTCTTCCCAGCGATCCTGGCCGGTAACCGGCCCTTCGCGCACGATGAATTGCAGGGCGCGCTGGATCATGTCGGTGACCGCCATGTCTTGCAAGGCCTCGCGTTCCTGTAGCAGGCTGGCGAGCAACACGGGGAAGCCGGCTTCATCGAGCTGAATGCCTTGCCAGAAGGGTTTGCCGCCCAGCCACTGATTCTGTAGCCAGTGCCCGTCGGCCTGTTGGGTGCTGATCAGGTAGGCCAATACCTGGCGAGCCTCGCCCAGGGCACCGATGGCTACCAGAGCGCCGGCACTTTCCACCAGATCGCGAGACCAGACCAAGTGATACCCGCCACGGCTGTCGCTGGCCTCGCCCCAGGGCACGGAAAGACTCGCCACGCGGGCACCGGGAAAGGTGTGATCCTCGTGCACTTTGAGGACATTGACCGAGCGGGCATAAAGGGTATGCAGATCCTCGGGAATCTTGCGTGCGAAGCTGCGTGGTAAGGGATGCTGACGATGCCAATTGTGCCAGGCCGTCTGATATTCCTCGGCAATTTGCGCGAAGCCACAGACGAGCGAGGCCCAGGCATTGGTGGCAGCCGCTTCTTTGCTGCTGCCGAGACCCAGCGCCAGATGCCCCTGTCGTGGTAATTCACCTGATAAAGCCACCTCGCCGGGCCCGGCGCTGTCGTAGTGCCAAAGCATACGACCATTCTGATTGAAGTCCTGCCAGAGATCGCTCGCGCCGACCTCACCCACGGAGCGACGGAAATAGCCCGGTAGTCCCTCCTGGTTTTGGCAGAGCAGGGCCAGGCCAAAAGGTCCCTGTTCGGCCCAAAGCAATTCGCGCCCCTCCCAGCTGCCACACCAAGCTTGATTCTGTGTGGCGTCCCCTCCCAGGCGGGCGGCACAGAGCAGATACGGGCGGAGTTTCTCGTCACCTTCCAGGGAATATTCCAGCAGCAGGACGTCGCGATCTGGGTCGGGGCAGATGCGCAGGGAGAAGGTGAAGCGTTTATGACGGTGGATGATTCGGGGTAGTGGGATTTGCGGATCTTCGAGTTGAAATTCGTCGTTGGCCAGGTTTTTGATCTCCACCCAAAAGCCTTGATCATCGGCAATGATGAAGCCCATATCGCGAATCTGCGGGATGTCGATGCGGGGGTAGAAAACCTCCGTCAGGATTCCCCGCCCTACGGTAAACCACACGCGGCTGTTTTTGGGAGCAACGCCAACACAACTTTTCTGGGCCGTGGCCCAGACGGGGTGGCGCCAGCTGGGCGATGGTGCATGAGACATCGGCTACACTCCTTCCCGGGTAACGTTGCATACAAGTATAGGGTACGAAGATGGAAATCGCCTTGACAAAGAAGCGCCCGGCTACCGACAATTGCCACAATTTGCGCGAGTCATGGGGTTCGCGCCATAGCGGGAGAGAGCACAGAATGGATTTTGCTGGCGTAAAAGAGCTTGTCCAGGCCGACATGCTGGCAGTGAACCGCATCATCCAGGAACAGTTGCAATCTGGCGTGCCCACCATCCCTGCCATGGGTGCGTATCTTGTCAATGCCGGCGGTAAGCGTCTACGCCCCATTATCCTTCTGCTCGCGGCGCGCCTGGGAGGAGATCGCAGTGGCCGACCCATTCCCCTGGCAGCGGTCGTGGAGTTCATTCACACCGCCACCCTGTTGCACGACGATGTGGTGGATGGTTCCGAATTGCGGCGCAGTAATGCCACCGCCAATCAGATCTGGGGCAACGCCGCGGCGATTCTGGTCGGTGATTTTCTCTATGCCCGCTCCTTCGAGATGATGGTCAAAGATGGCGACATGCGGATCATGGCGACCATGGCTGAGGCTACCAGTGTCATCTCGCAAGGCGAGGTGGCGCAGCTGGAAAACGCCAACGATGCCGACCTCGATCCCGAGAGTTACTATGCCGAATCGCCGCCAAGACCGCCAAGCTTTTTGAGGCCGCCGCGCGTCTGGCAGCCATTGTCAATCGGATGTCTGTCGAGCAGGAAAATGCCCTGGCCGAATATGGTCGGCTCCTGGGAACGGCTTTCCAGCTCATGGATGATGCCCTAGACTATGAGGCCGCTGCCGAACGCATGGGCAAAAATCGCGGTGACGATCTAGCCGATGGCAAGGCCACCTTGCCTTTCATCCACGCCATGCGTGAGGCGAGCCCGGCGGAACAAGCCATTCTGCGCGCTGCTCTCGCTGATGAAACGCGTCAGCATCTCCCTCAGGTTCTCGAAATCATTGCCAAGACCGATGCCATTGCATACACTTTGCGCTCTGCTGAAAAAATCGCCCGTCAGGCACGCGATTGCCTGCAGGACTTTCCAGAGTGTTCCGAGAAGGAAGCTCTACGGTTTTTGGCAGATTTTGCGGTCCATCGTGATCACTAACGCATCGGGGCGTGGCTCAGCCTGGTAGAGCGCCGCCTTCGGGAGGCGGATGTCGGAGGTTCGAATCCTCTCGCCCCGACCAACAACAGCGCCTGCTTGCATAGCAGGCGTTTTTTCTATAAGGGAGACCGCTGGTCGGATGTGGAAATATCTCATCCTGATTGCCATTGCTGCCTATGGCGTGTGGCGCTGGCGCTGGGCAAGGCATCTGCAGCGAGGACAGCCAATGATGCAGGATCTGCAGCAATGCCGCCGCTGTGCGCGCTACTTTCCGCCGCGATCAGCTATCCCCTGTAGCGACCCGCTTTGCCCGCGCAAGCCATGAGCCGGGAACCCAGTCCGCGCTTTCGATCCCTGCCCGGCTGGCGTGCCGGCCTCCTGATTCTGCTTATCCTTGGCGGCTTGGCCCTGGTGTTGGGCCGCGATACCGAATTACAGTTCCTGCAGAGGCACCTGCTACGTGGGCAAGGCGAGATGCGCTACGTGCAGGAGCGTCCCTTGCCAGCCCAGCGCGGCATCATTTATGCCGCCAACGGGCAGGCCCTGGCGGTCAATGTCCCCGCTGTCACCATCTGGGCCGATCCGCGAATCTTCCAGCACTACCGCAAAGAGTGGCCAGCCGTCGCCCAGGCACTGCAGATTTCGGGAAATGAGCTGGAAGCCCGCCTCCAGCGGGGGTCGGCGCAGTTTGTCTATCTTCTGCGTCAGGTGCATCCGCAGCTGGGCCAGGAACTGGAAAAGCTGCATGTACCTGGTATCTACGTCGAAAAAACCAGCCGCAGCTACTACCCTCTGGGTTCGGTAACGACCCCGCTGCTCGGTCTGGTGCATCTGGATCATCACGGTGCAGCGGGACTGGAACGCGGTTTTGACAGTTGGTTGCAGGGCAAGCCCGGGCGGGAAAAGGTGCTCGTGGATGGCAAGGGTGACATCCTGCGGGTATTACAGACGCAGCCGGCGCAGAACGGCCATGACCTGCACCTCACCATTCAGCCGCAGATCCAGTACTGGGCCTATATGACCTTGCGCGCTGCCCAGAAGCACTTTGGCGCGGAGAACGGTTCGGCGGTGGTCATGAATGTGCACACCGGCCAGATTCTCGCCATGGTCAGCGTGCCGTCCTGCAATCCGAATATGCAAAATGGCTGTGCCAGTCCTGACGACTACGTGAACAATGCAGTGCATCAGGCCTTTGAGCCGGGGTCGGTGATGAAACCCTTTGTCGTCGCTGCCGCATTGGCTACTGGCAGCATTCAGCCGGACGAAAGCTTCAACGTATCGCATTGCCTGCCTATCGGGGGTTTCTGTTTGCGTGACGATGTCGTCCACCAGGAACTCGATGTGGCTCACATCCTCAAATATTCGAGTGACATTGGCGCGGCTAAGATCGCCTTGCGCACCGCACCGGACGCTATCTACAACATGTACCGCAAGGCCGGCTTTGGGCAGGACCCTGACTTGGGCTTCGACGGGGGTACCAGTGGGGTCCTGCCGCCGCCCAACACCTGGGACAAGGCACGCCATGCCACCATCGCCCTGGGCTACGGTGTATCAGTGACGACCCTGCAGCTGGCCGAGGGCTATGCCGCCATCGCCAATGGCGGCGTGCATGTGCAACCGATCCTGATTGCCGGACAACCCACCCGTCGCGATCGCATCATGGCAGAAGGGATCGCCAAGCACTTGCGCCATTGGCTCGAGGGAGTTTGTAGCGCGAATGGCACCGGCATTCTCGCCGCCATTCCTGGCTACGTGGTGGGGGGCAAAACCGGTACCGCCAACCTCGCCAATGGCAAGGATGGTTTCCAGAAGAACAAGACCAATGCCACCTTCGTCGGTTTTGCCCCCGGTTTTGCGCCCGATCTGGTGATGGCGGTATCCTTGCGCGGCAGTACTCGGTATTGGAACTTTGGTGGTGTGGAGTCGGCACCGGTGTTTCGCGTGACCATGCACCATGCCCTGCAGCAACTGGGAATCGCACCGCGTTGGTGTGGGACGCACCCTTGCGCCTCGGCCACTAAGCAGATCACGCAGGCGCAGGCAGAGATCTGGGCGGAAGGAGGCGGAAATTGAGAAAAAGCATGGATAGGGTAGACCGTTGGATGGCAGGCATCCTGGCCGGCGGCGTGGCGCTGATTCTGCTCGGGATTCTGCTCGTCGCTCTGTTCGCCCGCGTGCCGCTCTCACACCTCGAAATCAACGCCCAAGGCGCGCAAATTCTGCGGCATGCTGGAGTCCTGGTGGAGGCTGCGCCGGACTGGCCGGGCGCCTATCGCGTCAAACCCTTGGCCAGCAATGCCGCCTTTTCATCGACTGCCACCCTGTATTTTTCCTCGGGTAAAAGTGTCCGGTTGCCGCGTCATGATGTGTTGCTATGGGTCTATCGCGGTTGATGCCCATCCTGCGTGGCCTAGTGCAAATCGTGTTGGTGCTCCTCGCCGTGCTGCTGGGACTGTTGGTGGACGTTTTGTTGTTGATCCCCGGACTGCTACTGGCGTACCTCATTACCGGAACCCCCTGGCAGTGGGATGGTTGGGTACCCAGTCCCCAGCAGATCCCCACGCCATGGCTGGCGATGGGGCTTGCTGTCCTCGCCACGCTGGTTCCGGCTGCTGCCGATTACCTGGTGATTCGAATTCTGCGACTGCCCTGATTACCCGGTATTACTGAGTTCTGCTTCCTTGGTCTCCAGCGCCTCCCAGCGCGCATAAGTGGCCTCCAACTCGGCGTTGATGCGCGCCGCTTCCGCCTGCAGGGCTATGGCTTTTTCGCTGCTCTGATAGGTCTCGGGCTGGCCCAGCAGTTCTGCGAGACTCGCCTGCTCCTGCTCCAGGGCCTCGATCCGTGCCGGCAACTCGTCCAGTTCCTTGCGCTCGCGCATGCTGAGAGATTTTGGGCGCCGTGCTGCTCTCTGCGGCTTGGCGCCCTCTTGGCCCTTGGCCTTTTCGGCGTCGCTCGGGATAGCTTGTGTCGCCTGCCAGGCGAGAAATTCCTGATGCCCGCCAGCGGTGTTCAGCCAGCGACCCTCGCCCAGGCTGACGATGCTCTGGGTGACTACATGATCGAGAAAATCCCGGTCGTGAGAGACCAACAGGACCGTGCCAGGAAAGGCCAACAGACGATCCTCCAGGACCTCTAGACTTTCCAGGTCGAGGTCGTTGGTCGGTTCGTCCAGGACCAGGATGTTGGCAGGTCTGGCAAAGAGGCGGGCGAGAAGCAGGCGGGCCCGTTCCCCGCCGGAAAGCCCCTTTACCAGGCCACGGGCACGATCCGGCGCAAAGAGAAAGTCCTGCAGATAACCGAGTACGTGTCGACGCTCACCATCGATATCGATGAAATCATTGCCATCGGCAATTACGTCGACGACCCGGGTCTCCGGGTCGAGCTGCTCGCGCAACTGATCAAAGTAAGCGATGGATTGTCGCGTGCCGAGACGGACACTGCCACTGTCAGGTTTCAGCTCCCCCAGGATCAGGCGCAGGAGGGTGGTTTTGCCGGCGCCATTGGGGCCGATGATCCCCACCCGGTCACCGCGTTCGATGCGGGTGGAAAAGCCGCGCAAAATCTGCTGCTGGCCAAAACGCAGAGAAACCCCCTCAAGCTCGGCGACGAGATTGCCAGAACGTTCGGATTGCTGGATATGAATCTGTGCTTCACCGATCCGGCCCCGCCGGCGCTTGCGCTCCTCGCGCAGTTGCTCCAGTCGGCGCAGGCGACCCTGGTTGCGTTTGGCACGAGCCTTGACGCCCTGCCGCAGCCACGCCTCTTCACTGGCCAGTTGTTGTTCAAGGCGGCCGAGATCCGCCTCTTCGGCGGCGAGCAGTTCCTCTTTGCGCTGCTGGTAGACGGAAAACTGGCCAGGGAAGCTGCGCAGCTTGCCGCGGTCGAGTTCGATGATGCGAGTAGACAGGGACTCCAGAAAACGACGGTCGTGGGTCACGAAGAACAGCGTGCCGCGATAGCGCAACAAGGTTTTTTCCAGAGCCTCGATACCCCTCAGATCCATGTGATTGGTGGGCTCGTCCAAAAATAGCAGTTCTGCCCCGTGAATCAGGGTGCTGGCAATGGCCAAGCGTTTTTTCTGCCCGCCGGACAGGCCGTTGATTTGCCGCTCGCGCGGCAGATCCAGGCTGTCGCAGAGCGCCTCGGCTCGCGCCGTGAGGGTCCATCGCTCTGGCGCGTCGTCGTGAAGGGCCTCACCGCTGGCGCTATCCTGGGGGCTGGCCAGTAGGTACGCAAATACGGTCTGCTGCTCCGGAAGCTCGGGCTCCTGCGGCAAAAACGCGCGTCGCAGGGCCGGGTCAATCCACAAACTGCCCCCGTCCAGCAGATATTGCCCGGCGAGTGCCGCAAGCAAGGTAGATTTGCCTTCACCATTGCGGCCAATCAGACCGATGCGCTCGCCAGCCTCGGCGCGCAGATCGGCGTGATCCAGTAGTACCCTGCCGCCCCACTCGATGAGGGCATCATGCAACTCCAGAACGGGCAAGACGTTACCCTCCCTTAACCAGATGAGCAGCTAAGCTTAGGGGAGGGCAGTGTTGCCCGACAAGAGCCGGACGCTGATCAGCTTACCAGACGCAGAATTGCTGGGTACCGGTAGGCTTCACCACTACTCGTCTTTACTGCCGCCAGAATACAGAACACCAGGTTGACAATGAGAAGAAGCGGAAAAATAAACAGACCAATCAGTAAAGAGCTGAGGATGGTGGCAATCACGTAGCCAATCAGCATGGTGATCTGGAAGTTCAAGGCTTCTTTGAGCTGCCCTAGCAGCCAGGCGTTGGCCTCCTGCTTTTTCAGCAGGTAGACAATGAGCGAGGGAAGAAAACCAAAGAGAATGCCACCCGCATGAACGAGCGTGGCAATGTTGCGATCTTCGTTAGGATTTTCTGGTACTACAGTAGTAGATTCCGACATGTGACGCTCCCTTGTGTTGTTTCATAGAAATTATAATGTTACCGGAAAATCTTGTCTATCCTCTGGCGTTACTTCACCGCGTCGACTTTCCGAGCAGGTTTCTTTGTGATTCAGAGAGGGGCTATCATCCCAGCATGATCAGCAAGATTTTCAGTCCAGCGCAAATCGTCTATCTGCAGTTGCTCGAGGTGGCCCTGCCAGAGGTCATGGAGGGACAGTCGACATCTCAGCAGCAAGAGGCCCGTTTGGTGCCCGTTACCCGTTTGTCAGACATGCCCGCCACGCCTCCCGTGAGGGCGATCGAGGACATTCCAGAGCTTTCCGCGGAGGATCCCTTGGCCGATGCTGGCGCAGGACCGCAACCGCCGGCAATCCCAGCAGTTGAAACCGCGACACCGACAGATGTTGAGCCAGCTCCAGAAGAGGATCGTGTCGCACGCATCGCGCGCATGGATTGGGCCGTGCTCGAGGCGAGTATCCATGCCTGTCGCGCCTGCAGTCTGGGCGAAACCCGGAAGAATGCCGTTGTTGGTGCGGGTACTCGGCCGAGCCCCTGGCTTTTTGTGGGGGAAGCGCCTGGGGCCGAGGAAGATCGCCGCGGTGAGGCCTTTGTCGGTCGTGCTGGACAGTTGCTCGATTCCATGCTCGGAGCAATGGGGCTCAGTCGGCAGGAGCAGGTCTATATTGCGAATGTGTTGAAATGCCGCCCGCCGCAGAATCGCGACCCTCTCGGCCCCGAGGTGCGCTCTTGCCTGCCCTTTCTGCAGCGCCAGATTGCTTTGCTGCAACCGCGCATCATCGTGGCCATGGGACGTTTCGCGGCGCAGAGTCTGCTGCAGAGCGCCGAGCCGCTCGCGAGTTTACGCGGCTTCGTGCAACGCTACGGCGATATTCCCCTCATCGTTACCTATCACCCCGCCTATTTGCTGCGGAATCCCATTGAAAAACGCAAGGTCTGGGAAGATCTCAAACTGGCTCTGCAAACCTACGCGGACTTGCCACAGGGGAGCGATGCCAAGGCTTCGCCCACAGTATAGCCGGGGTGCCAGCCTAATTCCTCTTCCGCGCGCTGACAGCTCACAATCAGGGGATATTGCAAGCCCAGCAGCCAACCCGGGTCCCCTAGGCGCCGAGTGAAGGGGCGCAGTCTTTGGTGCAGCCAGTGTAGTTGCCGTGGCCTGACAGGGAGTTGCCATCGTCGCGGAATTTGTGACCAGGCCACGGGCTCCGGCGCGGCGATGTTGAAAGCCCCGTGCGCGCCCCGCTCCCAGGCGGCCAGGATGGCGGCAGCGGCGTCTTCCTCATGCAGACATTGAATGGGCAGATCAGGATTGGGGAGGCGCAGGCCAATTGGTGAGCAGGCGATGGCATTCACCAGAGGCTGGGCGTGTTGCCCGACTATGGCATGCAGACGCAAGCGGCTGAGTCGCAATTCTGGATGGCGCAGGCTGTATTCCTGCATCAGCGCTTCGACGGAAGTCTTGTCTTCTGCGTAGGCAAAGCCCGGCGGCGGACGCAACGGCTGGTCCTCGCTGATGCCTTCTGGATTATCTGGCCAAGCGCCATAGACCGCCACGCTACTACTGTACACGAAGCGCTCGACCCCGACGCTACTCGCTGCCTGCAGCAAGCGCCCGCTGCCCTCGCGATTGATTTCAGCCATCTCTGCCCGCCAATGGCGCTGCCGACCTAGACGCGGGCTGAGCACCACAAAGGCGAGATGGATGACGCTGTCCACGCCCGCCAGAATGGGTTGCCAGTCGACTGCACGCAAATCACCCTGCCGCCAGTGCAGGCGTGGGTGCCGCATTGTGGCAGGCAGAAGATCGAAGGCGATGATCTCGGGCCTGTCTGGGTGTTCCAGCAGGCGTGGCAGCAGGACGCTTGCCGTATGGCCAGCCGCCCCGGTGAGCAGAATGCGGCTCATGCCGCGTCGGCAGGGGAGTCGTTCAGCGCGGGCAAGACTTCGTGGGCCAGGAGTTCGAGGGAGCGCCGCGTAACATCGGAAGAAACCATACCCGCACCTACCGCCAGCAGCAGGCGATCCACCCCTGCCCGGGCATAGCGCGCCAGCCCTTTGCGGCACTGCTCGGGGGTGCCCACCACGACCATGCCCATGGTCTCCAGCAGGCGCAGGCTCAGGCCTTTTCGCAGTAGCGGTTCGAGAAATGCCAGGCGATGGTAATACTCGTAACTTTCACGTAACTGCGCCAGCACGGGCCGGGTCTGATCGAGCAGACGCTGATAATACCAGGTGAAGCCTTCGGCCAAGCGCCGCGCTTCTGCGCCATCTTCCAGACACAGGCAGCCAATGGTCATGGCAAAATGCGGATTGAAGCCGGGCATGGCGGCATACGAACTTGCTTGCACGGCGCGGCGGTAGGCTTTCAGGTCCTGCTTGATCAGAAACCACGGTTTGAATGGACCACTGAGCACGCCGATGCCTTCCTGCGCGGCCCAGCTAAAGGTTTGCGGACTGACGGCGGCGACCCAGAGCGGCGGATGGGGTTGTTGTAGCGGTTTGGGTAGAATATCGATGTTTTCCAGCTGGTACAGCTTGCCCTGGTGCTGCACCGGCCCCCCTCCCGCGGCACGCAGAATCGCCAAGCCCTCTTGCAGATGGGCGCGGCTGTCACTCATTGCGGCGCCAAAGATAGCATATTCTCGCGGCGAGAAGCCGCGGCCGATCCCCACCTCCAGGCGGCCATTAGAGAGAAGGTCGAGTGCCGCAACGCGTTCTGCCACCCGCACGGCGTTGTTGTAGGGTAGGGCGATGACGGCGTGGCCAAGACGCAGCCGCTGAGCACGCTGACTAGCGGCGGCCAGAAAGACCTCAGGGGCGCTGGAATGCGAATACTCGCGCATGAAGTGGTGTTCTACCAACCAGGCGCCATGAAAGCCCAGCGCGTCCGCCAGCGCGAGCTCCTCCAGGGTTTCGTGATAGACTTGTAGCTCGCTACGCGGAAGATGGGCGGGTACCGCCAGTTCGTAGAAGAGATCCACCTGCATGATTCGGGAGACTCCATGTCAACTCATACGCCACGACAGATCGCCGAGCGTCTGGAAATTGCCATCCTAACATCAGAGCAGATGCGACTGCACTGGGTCGATGAGCAGGATCAGACCCACTACATGACAGTGGTTCTGCCCCTTGCCGTGGAGGCGGGGGAAAGTGCCGATTACCTGCGTTGTCGGGTGCTGGAGGACGACACGGAGATTCGCGTGCGCGTCGATCTGATCCAGAACCTGCCAACCCCAGTCAAATAGACGTCAAACAAACTCCGGGTTCTCCTCTTCCCAATCCGGATCACTCAGGATGGTCTTGCGATAGTAGCGTAGCTCCTCTATGGACTCACGGATATCGCTGAGGGCCTCATGGCGTTCCGACTTCTGGAAGCGGGGAAGTTTGGGATACCAGCGGGCGCTCAATTCCTTCAGGGTTGAGACATCGATCAGACGGTAATGGAAAAATCGCTCCAGGCGTGGCATGTGCTGTGCGAGGAAACGGCGATCCTGACAGACGCTATTGCCACAGAGAGGGGAGGTGCCAGGAGTGACGTGGGCGGAGAGAAAATCCAGGGTTTGCGTTTCCACAGCGGCTAGGTCGAGGCGACTGACGCGCACGCGATCAATCAGCCCAGAAGCCCCATGGGTGCGTTGATTCCAGTCGTCCATGGCGCGCAGCACGGATTCCTCGTGGTGGACTGCCAACACGGGACCCTCGCAGATAACGCGCAGTTGGTTGTCGGTGATGATACTGGCGATTTCCAGGATCTGATCCTGCTGCGGCTGTAGACCAGTCATCTCGAGGTCGATCCAGACTAGGCGCTGACTTTTGGGGTCCATTGGCTCTCCTCATGATCACCGCGGCATGGTACCATGCTCTCGCCCGGATAAAAAAAGACGGGCGAGGTGCCCGTCTAATAGCCGCAAAACAACCGCTACAAACTTTTTGGCTGCCAGGTCTTGGCCTGCTTATCCTGAATCGTACGCTCCGACTCCCCGAGGCTTGGGTAGATCGCCTTCTTTGAGCGGTAGAATGCCGGGGTAATGTTTCAAGAATATTTCCGGGTGTACGCTGGAACATTCTGGAGTAGCGATGGCGCTCAGGATAAAAAAAGACGGGCGAGGTGCCCGTCTAATAGCCGCAAAACAACCGCTACAAACTTTTTGGCTGCCAGGTCTTGGCCTGTTTGCCCTGAATGGTACGCTCCAACTCCCGAGGCTTGGGTAGATCGCCTTCCTTGAAAGGTAGAATGCCGGGGTAATGTTTCGAGAATATTTCCGGGTGTGCGCTGGAATATTCTGGAGTAGCGATGGCGCTCGGGATAAAAAAAGACGGGCGAGCTGCCCGTCTAATAGCCGCAAAACAACCGCTAGAGTGCAGATGCGGAATCGCACCCACATTCAATATTCTGGATTCTGCAAGGGAATTGTTTCAGAATTATTTCCTGAGGGGCTGAAGAGTGAGCGATTCATGGCTGTGGTTCTGATCGTCGACGACGATTTGCGCTTGGCACAGATGCTGAAAGGTTTTCTGGAGAAAGAGGGTTTTGGTGTACTCCTGGCGGGCAATGGCACGGAGATGTGGCAGCAGCTTTCCCACGGCGCGATCGACGTGCTCATCCTCGACTGGATGCTCCCCGGCGGCAAAGACGGTATAGCCCTCGTCAAGGAGTTGCGTGGCAAGAACGCCCCGCCGGTGCTGATGCTCTCGGCACGAGGGGATGACGATGATCGCATCAGTGGCCTGGAAAGCGGCGTCGATGACTACCTCGCCAAACCCTTCAATGCGCGGGAGTTGGTGGCTCGTTTGCGTTCCTTGTTGCGTCGACAGGGACGCGAGGAGCCCAGCTCCAGCCTGTCATTTGGGCGTTTCCGACTGGATTTTGCCAGCCGACGCCTGTTCGCCGATGGGCAGGAACTGGACCTCAATCCGGCCGAAATGGAACTGCTACTGGTCTTTGCCCAGCGGCCCCGCCGAATTCTCAGTCGCGATACCTTGCTGCAAATTCTTGGGGGAGAGGAGGATGGCCGCTTTGACCGGAGTATCGATGTGCGGGTCACGCGGCTGCGTAAGATCATCGAGGATAATCCCAAACAGCCACGTTTCCTGCTCACCGAGCGGGGAATCGGCTACCGTTTCGAACCCGGTCAGGCAGAGTCGTAGCCGAGATCCCGACTGGTGATGCGGTGTTGCCACAGTGTGCGTCCATGGACGTCTTTGCAGCTCACCAGGAGCTGGCGATCACGGCCTTGACCGTGGAAGCCGAGAGAGCAGTAATTGCGCTCCTGCACCAGAGTTCCAGGTACGCGGTAAGGATTGTGATCGCCCTTGGCAGGCCCGGAATTGAGGGGGGAACTGGTGATTTCCCAGAGGGGGTAGTCATGCTTGCCGCTGTAGCGCGGGCGCGGGCGACGCATGAGTTCGGAAATGTGACGATCGCCCGACAAAAAAATCACCCCGCGAATTTGGTTGTTTGCCAGCCAGTCGAGGAATTCCTGCCGTTCTTCCGGGTAGAGATTCCAGCCCTCATACGCGTCGTCATCATTCAGCATCTGTCCGCCTGCCGCGACGAATTTGAAACGGGCATGGGAGCTCAACAGCGCATTTTTGAGCCAATCCAGTTGCATCTTGCCAAACATGACCTTGCCGCGGGATGCCGCAGCCGCATCGGCATCCCGATACCAGCGGTCGTCGAGTAGGAAGAAGTCGGCATCGTAGACCGATTGCTGGGTAAATACGCCGGGCGTGCCGGGTAAGCCGAAGCTGGGGTTGGGCCAGTAGGACTGAAAGAGTCGCAGTGCCGCCTCCTTGAAAATAAAGCTGCTGTCACTGTCATTGGGGCCATAGTCGTGGTCGTCCCAGATGGCGATCTGCGGAGTGCTGTTCAGAAACCGTTGCAGCGGGGTAAAAGCACGATCAGACCAGTAGCGCAGGGCCATTCCCGCAGGACTGGCGAAGTCGGCTTCACGAAAATACAGATTATCACCGAGCCAAATCATCAGGTCTGCCTGTTCCCGTCGCATGGGTTCGTAGATTTCATAGCCACCACCATAGGGCTTCCCCGGACGATCATAGCGAGGATCGTTGATGTAGGCGCAGGATCCAGTCAAAACCTTGAAATCCGGCGCTGGGGCGCGGAATTTCCATAGACTTGGGGTACGCAGCAGGGGCCCTGGACTGGGTAAGACCTGATCGTTGAGGAGGAGCTGGGTTTGATAGCGGGTGTCTGGCTGCAACTCATCCAGAACGATATTGGCGCTATAGAAATTCCCTGCGTTGGTCTGTACCGTTTCGCTGTGCTGCACCGCTCCCTTGCCGACCTGTGCTTGGTAACGGATCTGTACTTGCGCGGGTCCGAGGGTCTGCACCCAGACCGTCGCCGAGCGATAGGCCGGATAGCTCAGCATCGGCCCGGCATGGAGGCGGGTGGCCGAAGCCGGGAGATTCATGGCCCATAGCGGCATGGGAAGCATCCCGGCACTACCAATTACGAGACTGCTGCGCAGGAAATCGCGACGTTGCATCTGATTTTTCATGTTTGCCTCTGTCTATCGTTCAGTCGTTGTTGTGCAGGAGGAACTCTACCCACAGCTCCAGCTGAAAGCGTTTGCCTTTGAGTTCTGGCGGAAGGGCGGGGAGGCGTGCCTCGCGCACGGCGCTCAGGGCAGCGCTATTGAAAGAATCCATACTGTCTTTTTGCAATATGCGCAGACCCGTGATTACCCCATCCTGAAGGGTGAACTCCACCTGCACCCGCCCACCCTGACCCAGCATCCGCGCTGCTTCCGGAAAGTGCACGGCGGCCTGGATGGCGCCCTTGACCTGGGCCAGATAATCCGCCTTGACCGCTGGATTGGCGGGTGCCGGTGGTGGTGGCGTAGGCGTGACCGGCGGCGCCGGGGGCGCCTGCACCGGGCTGGGCAAAGGGCTGGGGGGCAGAACCTCGCGAACCGGTGCCGGTGTCGGGCGAGGTGCCGGACGCGGGAGCGGACGCGGCTGGGGTTTCGGCGTCGGCTTGGGCGTGGGCTTCGGGGGCGTAGGTACTGGTGGTTTCGGTGCCGGCGGCGTCGGTTTGGGGGGCTCTTCTTTCAACAGCTGCAGTTGCATGGGCGGCAGAGCCGGGGGGGGGCGGCGTCCGCTGCTGCGCACTTTCCCAGACAATTACGCCGATGAGGACGGCTTCCACCACCGCCGCCAACAGCAGAGCGCGTCCCCCTGCGGGTCGCGGGCTTTGCGCCTGGATCAGATTACCTAGGCCGCGTAGGTCCGTACTCATGCGCCGCCCACTCCTCCAGCTTTGGCCGCCAGGCCGATGGCCGTCACACCGGCGCTGCGGCAGGCATCCATGACCTTGACCAGGGCCTGAATGTCCGCTGTTTTGTCAGCGGCGATGGTCACCTGGGTTTCGCCCGGTTCATGGTTGTGCAGGTAATCGCTCAGGGCGCTCAGTGTCATGGTCTTGCCCTCTACCTCGATGTGACCGTCAGGATACAGGTTCACCACTATCTTGGGCTTGGGTAGCGGTTGCGCCGTACTGGAGCCCGGCATATTTGCGGGCAGTCCCTGGTCGGGAATCATGTGGATCGTGATCATGATGAAGAAAATTAATAAAAACAACATGATATCGATCATTGGAATGATCTCTACCCGGCCTTTCTTTACCTCTAGGTATTGCATGGTGCTTAGGCCTCCTGCGCCGCGTAGTAGACCGGCTTTGCCGAACTCGCACCGAGTTCGTGCTGCTCTAGTCCCTCCAGGCGATTGACGAGCATAGTCCGCAGGGTTTCCATCTGGTGGACCACGAGGCGCATGCGATTGTGCAGGCCATTGAAGGTGATCAGACCAATGATGGCGATGACCAGACCGGCGGCAGTCGCCAACAGGGCCTCGGCGACATTGCCGGTTATGGCGGTGGGATGGTTGCTGACACTGTCGAGCACCTGAAAGGCATGGAACATGCCGACGATGGTCCCCAACAGTCCGAGCAGCGGCGCCAAGGTAACAGTGGTGTCAAGAATCCATAAACCGCGATCGAGGGTGGGAACCTGGCGCATGACCACTTCCTGCAGAATTTCCGCCATGCGTCCGCTGTCGCGGATGTTCGGATAGCGCAAGGGCACTTCCAGCAGGGCTTTGAAGGGCGCCGGCGTGCTCTCGGCAAGAGGGCGCAGATTGTGGGCGTTCAGATCCGGCAATTGATCGAGACTCTGCGCGGATTGTTCGCCCAGATGGGTCATGCGGTTCAGAAACAGAAAACGCTCGAAGCTCACCCAGAGGACGATAAGCAAGAGGATGGGCATAATGAAAAGGATCCCGCCGGACTCGGCGGCAATCTTGAACAGCTCGGTAAAATTCATGGTACGGAATCCTCAAAGGAAGGGGCCGCCAGAGCGGCCCAGATCATGGCTCAGAAAGTGGCATCTACTGTGGCGTAGACGTTGAAAGGCAGGTTCAGCTTTTGATAAGGATTGCTGCTGCTGCCGCTGTAACTGACGATATAGCTGCGATCGAAAAGATTGTTGAGATTGAGCGCGGCAGTCACCTTCTTAAAGCCGAGGGTATCGCTGAGGGGCGCGTTGTGGAAGGTATAGCGCAGACTCATGTTGCTGTAGAAGCGACTACCCAGGGGCAAGAATTTACCACCAAGGCTGTAGTAGGAGTTCCCCATCTCATGGAAGGAGATGGTCCCGCGGAAGCCGTGGTAGCGAGCGATGAAGCCCACCGCTTCGGTGTGGTGCGGGGCATAGGGGAATGGCTGTCCGGCGGAGCTCAGACGGGCGTCGAGGATACCGACGTTGGCGTAGGCACTGAAGATATCGTTCAGCACCACATTGTTCTGCCAACTGATGCCCTGGTTGATTGCCTTGCCGGCGTTGGCCAGCACCGTCTGATTGAAGGAACCTAGCAGGATGGTGGTGCTCAGGATGTAATTGCTGAAATCCACGCGGAAGGCCTGCAATTGCGAAGACCAGGGGCCAATTTCCCAATTGGTGCCTACCGAGTAGGTCTTGGCACGCTGGGGCTGCAGGTTGGCATTGTAGGTGCCGGTATAGAACTGGTTGTAGCCCGGGGGATTACTATTCTCGCTGTAATTCACATAGGCGTGCCAGTTGGGCAGGATGCGCAGGTTGGCGCCGACGGAGGGCAGCACCGAGCTGAAATTCACATCGAATTTGCCAGGGCGCCCGCGCGCCAAGGCCACGTCATCGACAAAGCTGCGGCTGACGTACAGATACTTGAAACCGACCGTCAATTTCAGTGCATCGATGGGCTTGTAATTGAGCACCAGGAAGGGCTCATAGGTGTTCGTGACCACCGGTTCGTAGTAGCTGGAGCCCAAGTAGACATTGCTCATGCTGAGATAGCGTGAATCG
The DNA here is from genome assembly GCF_057473545.1 of Acidithiobacillus sp. TH-A67. Classification (NCBI taxonomy): domain Bacteria; kingdom Pseudomonadati; phylum Pseudomonadota; class Acidithiobacillia; order Acidithiobacillales; family Acidithiobacillaceae; genus Acidithiobacillus; species Acidithiobacillus sp. TH-A67. Next base: position 17,986 of record NZ_JBYCKU010000004.1, on the reverse strand, counting down.
TGCAAGGTGTTGTTGTGGTTGAACCAGAAGCCCAGTTCGCTATCCACCGGCCCCAGCGGCACGAGCAGCTTGGCAATATTGCCCCAGCGATGGGTATTGTTGACGCTATTGCGCAGCAACACCTCTCCAGAGCTTGGCCGTACCGTTGCGATGGCCCCGGTCGGCGTCAGCACCGTCTGGCTATAAGTGGTAGCACTGGCGCCAAAGCCATTGCCATAGTAGTAATATAGTTGATCCGAGAAGCGAACCCGTCCGAGATGTCCTTCATATTTGGCGTAGCCCAGCCAGTTGAGATAATTGTTGTAGTTGAAACCTGAATACAGGTAGTTCACCGTGCCATTGGGATTCAGCAGGTTGCTGGTATAACTGTTGTAATCCCGGCCAAACTCGGCAATCTGCGCCGCAGTCGCGCCATTGTAGTAATTGAAACGCTGGTTGTTCTGAGTGAAGAACAGGGTCAGGTTGCCGGGGCCGATGTGGGTAAGAGATTTGAAGAGAAACTGCGTCTGAATGGCACCATTGTTCTGAAAATAGCCATCGCGTTCAGTTTGATTGACATAGATCCAGGCCGAGGTGGGAGCGATGTTCTTGGCAAAGAGCCCGGTATTGATCAAGCCACCATAGTTGTACTTGCCAAAGCTGCCGGCGCCGACAATGGGCCGCACGATGGGGAAAGGCGAGGGCTTGAGGCTATAGGTGGCGAAGGCGCCGCCGAAGGCCGCCAGGCCGGGTAGGGCGGCCGATTCGGCGCCGGGATAATATCTGGCTCCGGCTACCAGTACCGAAGGGATGAACTCGTTGGTGTAGTAGGAATAGCTGTCGTTGTCGTTGAGGGGGATGCCATCCAGGGTGAAGTTGATGAGCGACTTGCCGAAGCCGTTGATATAGACGTCATCGCCATCCATGCTGTCGCCGCTGCTGACGACCATGGCGTTGGGCAGGGTGTTGAGTACCTGGGTGTAGGAATCGGTGGGGCTGATCATCTCAAACTGCCCCTTGGTAATGGTGGTCTCCTGCTGGGTGGCGGTCTTGTCAAACTTCTGCACGCGCTGGACATCGCTCTTGGGTGTCTGGCCCACGTTCAGATTGGGGGCGGCACCGAAAAAACCGGACTCGCTGCTGGCAGTTTCGGTAACCGTACCCAGAGACTGGGTATCGGCATGGGCATTGATTTGTACCAAAGCGCCAATGACGGCTACTACGGACAGCAACAGGGGTTTTCTGGTCTTCATTCTGATACGCTCCTATCGATGATGAGTCACTTTTGCCGCGGCTCTTGGTCTCACCTGCATGGGTCAGACCTTATGTGAAAGGAACCTTATCAGAGAAATGTTACATTTGTATGAATCTTTTGTGTCACTTTTATGACATTCTCGTTCCTCTCTGGCCAGAAAATTGTGCTACATTGTACCTCGTTGATCCTGCGGAGGTATTTAGTCATGTCCCATGCAAGGTTTGCGGTCACACTCCTCCTCCCTCTCGCTCTTTCGGCTTGCGCTACGGTGTCGCCGGTGGCGGGAAACTTTCCCAATATCACACCCCGCCAGGCGCAAAGCGGGGCCGAGAATGGCAAACTCGTACGCTGGGGCGGCGAGTTGATCCAGGCCGAGCCCGAGGCCCAGCAGACCTGTTTCACCGTGCTGGGTTTCCCCCTCAACTCCGAGGGCCGCCCGGTACTCGGTCGTCAGGCAGCGGATGTCGGTCGTTTTCTCGCCTGTGCGCCTGGATTCTACGATCCAACGCTCTATGCGCCGGGACGCGAGATGACGTTTATTGGTACCGTGCAAGGCATTGTGACCAAAAAAGTGGGGGGCTTCGAATATCCCTATCCGCGCCTGAGTGCGAGTCAGGTCTATCTCTGGCCCTTGCCAGAGCCGGAACCGCGCATGAGCACCGTTGTCGTGGGTGGTGGGTGGGGCTGGGGCTGGCCGGGTTATTACGGTCCGTTTGGTCCCCGTTTTGGCTGGATGTATCCCTGGTGACCTGATCTCGTCCAGAGAGGACTGTCCAGAGAGGACGTGTCCTGCGGATGTCTGCGTGCTAAACTCCCGTCTTTACGGGTGGGGCGCAAATGATTCGGAGTATGACGGGGTATGCCCGGGTGGTGACGGGCGGGGCGGAAGATGGGCGATCCTGGGAAGTCCGTGCGGTAAATCATCGCTTCCTGGAGATCGTCCTGCACCTTCCCGACAGTCTCCTTGGTATCGAGGCGGAATTGCGCCGGCGGGTCGCGCAGGTGATCAAGCGCGGCAGGGTCGAAGTGTGGCTACGACATTCTGTCCAGGAGGAGCAGCCGAGTATTCGCATCAACCCCGCGTTGCTGGCTGAACTGCGTGGCGCCGTCGGTGAGATTGCAGAGCTGTGGGACGCTCCACTCCCGGGACCCGATCCCCTCGAGCTGTTGCGTTGGCCGGGTGTCCTGCAGGGCCGAGAAGTAGAGGAAATTCAGCCTGAGGCGTTGCTGACGCATCTCGATGATGCCTTGCAGGAGCTGCAGCAATCGCGTCTGCGGGAGGGCAGCGCGCTTGCAGAAATTTTCCTGCAAAAGCTCCAGGCTATGGAGGAGATACTGCAATCCCTGCGCATGCAACTTCCCGGCATTGAAGCGCGGCTGGCAGAACGCCTGGAACGACGCCTGGGCGATCTGCGGCAACAGGTGGAGCCCGGTCGTTGGGAGCAAGAACTGGTCTTTTATTTGCATCGGCAGGATGTGGCCGAGGAAATGGAACGATTGGCAACGCACCTCGTAGAAATTCGCCAAGTGCTGCAACGTGACGAGGCCGTCGGACGACGTCTGGATTTCCTGGTGCAGGAATGCAATCGGGAGGCCAATACCTTGGGCTCCAAGGCCGGCGATCCACAGGTCAGTCGGGCCGCCATCGAGCTCAAGGTGCTGATCGAACAGTTGCGTGAGCAGATCCAGAATGTGGAGTAGCCATAATTATGAGTGATCACGCCCATCATGCAGGGATTCTCTGGATCATTTCGGCGCCCAGCGGCGCCGGCAAGACCAGCCTGTCTCGTGCTTTGGTGCAGGAAACGACGGCCCTACGTACGTCGGTGTCTTTTACCACGCGCGCTCCGCGTCCGGGAGAGGTCGATGGTCAGGACTATCACTTCATCTCGGCAGAGCAGTTTGCCGGAATGGCAGAGCGCGGAGAATTCTTGGAGCATGCGTTGGTACACGGCAACCGGTATGGTACCGGCGAATCGTGGGTGAAAAAGCAGCTGTTCTCCGGGGTGGACTGCTTGCTGGAAATCGACTGGCAGGGCGCTCGCCTGGTGCGGGAGCGCTTGCCAGAGCATGTCGTCAGCGTTTTCATCCTTCCACCCTCCTTGGCCGTTCTCGCTGAGCGCTTGCGGGGTCGCGGCCAGGATAGTGACGAGGTGATTGCCCGACGACTGGCGGCAGCGCGGGAAGAGCTGCTACATTACGATGAGTTTGACTATCTGGTGGTAAATGAGGAGTTTCAGCGCGCTTTGGAGGACTTGCGTTGTATCGTGCGTGCCGAGCATCTGCGGCGCAATCGCCAGCAGCACGAGGAACACGCGCGTCTGCGTACTCTTTTGGCGTGATTTTGCAAAATAGTGAGGAACTGCCGTCATGGCTCGTATTACTGTAGAAGACTGTTTGTCGAAGGTGGATAACCGCTTTGAGCTGACCCTGGTGGCGGCGCGGCGTGCCCGCCAGCTCGCCAGTGGTGCGCAGCCACTGGTGCCCGTCGATCGCGATAAAAATACTGTGGTTGCGCTACGCGAAATCGCCGCCGGTAAGGTGAGTCGCACCATCCTCGACGAGCCGGCACCACCACCTTTGGCCAGTTTCCCTGGCGCCGCACGGCGGGAACCCGCAGGTATCGAGGATGTCGGCGGCGACTGAACTCAGCAACCCGGCAGACTCCGTTTTTCTGGCGGAGGCTGCCGAGGTGTTACAGCTCTCGCCGGTAACCCCGGCTTTGGATGATCCTTGTGCGCCGCTACGTCTTCTCCTGCAGCGCTATCTGTCGCCAGAGGATGTGCAGAAGGTGCGCGATGCCTACGAGCTGGCGGCATTGGCGCATCGGGAGCAACGGCGTCGTAGTGGTGAACCCTACATTCATCACCCGGTAGCAGTTGCCTGCATCCTCGCAGAACTCCAGTTGGATGTCGCCACCATACAGGCAGCACTGTTGCATGATGTCATCGAGGATTGTGGCATCAGCAAAGACGAGCTGACGGAACGCTTCGGCGCCGAGGTCACCGAGATGGTGGATGGCGTCAGCAAACTCGGCCAAGTGCGCTTCGAGACCCGGGAAGAGGCGCAGGCGGAAAACTTCCGCAAGATGTTCCTGGCGATGTCACGTGATATCCGCGTCGTGCTGATCAAACTTGCCGACCGGTTACATAACATGCGCACCATGGGGGTGATGACGGCGGACAAACGCCGGCGCATTTCCCGCGAGACCCTCGATATTTACGCGCCAATTGCCCAGCGTCTGGGTATCCACGCTATTCGTATCGAATTGGAAGAACTCGCCTTTTCGCATCTCTACCCGAAACGTTGGCATGCCCTGAATCAAGCTATCAAGGCAGCCCGGGGTAATCGTAAAGAGGGCGTACAGAAAATTGGACAGCTGATTGCCGAGCGTTTGCGGCAGGAGGCAATCCATGCCCAGGTGAGCGGGCGGGAAAAGCACGTCTACAGCATTTATCGGAAGATGCAGCGCAAGGGATTGCCCTTTTCCGCCATTCACGATCTCCATGCCTTTCGCATCATCGTCGATGATGTCGATACCTGCTACCGAGTGCTCGGTATCGTCCACAGTCTGTTTCGTCCCATTCCTGGGCGTTTCAAAGATTACATCGCCATCCCGAAATCGAATGGCTATCAGTCTCTCCACACGATCCTGCTAGGGCCCTTTGGGCATCCGGTGGAGGTCCAGATTCGGACCGAGGATATGCACCGGGTGGCGGAAGCCGGAGTGGCCGCGCATTGGCTCTATAAAAGCGGAATTCAGCGGGCACATGCCGAGGCGCAAGCGCGCGCATGGATCCAGCGTCTGCTGGAGTTGCAGGCCCAGGGGGGCGATTCGCAAGAATTTCTCGAAAGCCTGAAGATGGATCTCTTCCCTGATGAGGTCTACGTGTTCACCCCGAAGGGCAAAATTCTTGGTCTACCGCGGGGTGCTACAGCGATTGATTTTGCCTATGCCGTGCACAGTGATATCGGTAATCGCGCGGTGGCCGCCAAAATCAATGAGATCTATGTGCCGTTGCGCAGCATCATCGACAATGGTGACAAGGTGGAGATCATCACCGCTGAGTCGGCACATCCCCAGGCCGGTTGGCTGGAGGTCGTGGTCACCGCCAAAGCGCGTGCCAATATCCGCTCTTACCTCAAGACCATCCAGCGCGGCGACGCGGAACAACTGGGTGCCAGTCTGCTCGACAAGGCCCTGCGTAGTCTGGGAACCTCTCTCGAGGCATTGACGGAAGAAGATTTTCGGCGTGTCTATCCCACCTTTCAAGTGGCGGACCGTAGCGCTTTGTTGGTGTCGATCGGCATCGGTCAGATCATTCCGCTGGTGGTGGCGCAAAAGCTCGTACCCGAGGAAGAGCGTGGGCGTCTGGCGCAAACGGCGCGCCGACTGGGGCAGGCGGTAAGTTCCTTGCTACCGGGGCGGCCTGGGCGCGAGGCGGGACACAAGCAGCCATTGCTGATCCGCGGTACCGAGGGAATGCCAGTCACCCTGGCGCGCTGTTGTCGTCCCATTCCCGGGGATCCGATCCTCGGCTTTATCACGGCGGGTAAAGGGATTGTGGTGCACACCCACGATTGCCACAACATTCGGGAATGGCGCAAGCGTCGTGACCGCTGGGTGGACGTGCAGTGGGATCCCGAAGTGCATGCCGAGTTCCCGGTCCTGGTGCGGGTCGTGGCGGAGAGTGGACGCGGGGTCCTGGCGCGGGTGGCAACCCATATTGCCCAGGCCGATGCCAACATCGATCATGTCGATATCGAACCCCAGGATGGCCTTTATACCGGTATTACCTTTACCATCACGGTGCGCGACCGCGATCACCTGGCTCAGGTGGTGCGGAATTTACGCTCCCTGCCTTCGGTGTCGCGGGTGCAGCGCGTGAAAGGATGAATTCTCAGGAGATTGCTATGCCCAAACCCGTTCACAGTGCAGAAGCCCCAAAGGCCATAGGCGCCTACAGTCAGGCCATGATCCATGGCGATCTGCTGTATCTCTCTGGCCAGATCCCAATCGATCCGAAAACGGGAGAGCTGGTGCAGGGAGACTTTGCTGCGCAGATGCAACAGGTCCTGGATAATCTGCAAGCCGTCTGTGTGGCGGCGGGCACCGACCTGCGGCGGGCGGTGAAATTACAGGTGTATCTGAGTGATCTGAGCAATTTTGCGACGGTGAATGCGCTCATGGAGAAATTTTTTACCCCTCCATATCCGGCGCGTGCGGCATTACAGGTTGCAGCCTTACCGCGCAATGCGGTGGTGGAGATCGACGGGATTGTAGCCCTGGCTGAGGCGGATCATGCTACCGGCTGATCTGCAGCAGCCGGTTCGCGTTCTTCTGCAACGCTATCCGGAATTGCGTGGCTTGCTGGAAGAAAGGGGAATCCACTGCAATGAGTGTTTCGTCGCCGAGCGAGAAACCCTGGCTGGCGTAGCTGCCATGCATCATCTCGATCTACAGTCGTTGCTGCAGGACTGGGAAAGGCGCCGCGCGCAAGACACCAACGCCTGAAGGTATGGCTGTATCGCGTCCAGCGCTGCGTCTGCAGGATTCCTTGGCAGCGTTGCCCGGCATCGGGCCGGCGCTTGCTGGACGCATGGCGGGCCTCGGTCTCACCAGGATCGAGGACCTGCTCTTTCATTTCCCCTTGCGGTTTCAGGATCGTCGGCGCCTCTTGCCGATTGCTTCTCTGCGGCCAGGGATGGAATGCGCGGTACTGGGGGAAATCGTCGATCTGCAGCGCCAGACCGGCCGGCGAGAGCAGTGGTTGCTGCGCCTTGCGGATGCAAGTGGGACAGCCCTTCGCCTGCGATTCTTTCACCTGAGTCCGGCTTTGCGCCAGCAATGGCACAGCGGACGCAGGCTCTGGTGCTTTGGCGAATTGCGCGCGGGTCTGCAGGGGCTGGAGATGGTGCATCCCGAGTGGCAGCTCGCCGATCGAGCGGATTTTCGGCCTCCCGAGCATCTGACACCGTTCTATCCCAGCACCCAGGGCATCCACCAACAGCAGTGGCGGCGTTTCATTGCTGCCGCGCAGGAATTGTTGCCAAGCCTCGTAGATCCCTTACAGGCATATTTCCCGGACTGGCCGAGCGTGGCCGACAGTATTCGCTACCTGCACCGGGGAGGGGAGCGTGCGCCCATGGCCGCGGATCGGGAGTGGCAACGAGTCGCCCTGGAGGAGCTCCTGGCGCATCATCTGGCATTGCGCCGGGAACGTCGGAAAAGTGCTCCGCAACTCGTAGAATCTGTGCCTGATCCCAGTCTTTGGCAGCGGCTGCGTACGACCTTGTCTTTTTCGCCAACGTCTGCGCAGGAACGGGTGATTGCCGAGGCGGTAGCCGACCTGGCGAGCCAGCGGCCGATGCGGCGGCTGGTGCAGGGTGACGTCGGTTCGGGGAAAACCCTGGTGGCGGTTGCGATACTCTTGCATGTGGTAGCAGCGGGTAAACAGGTTGCCGTCATGGCGCCGACGGAAATCCTGGCAGTGCAACTATATGAGCGTCTGCAGTCCTGGTTGTCTTCGCTGGACGTGGCGGTTGGGCTCTTGCTGGGTAGCCAGGGACTGCGTCAGCGACGCACTACCATGACGGATTTGCAGGAAGGTAGCCTGTCGGTAGTTTGTGGGACGCAGGCGTTATTCCAGGAGAATGTGGAGTTTGCCCGTCTGGGGCTGGTGATCATTGATGAGCAGCACCGCTTTGGCGTCGAGCAACGTCGTCGGCTGCTGGAAAAGGGCGACATGCCCCATCTTCTGGTAATGACCGCGACGCCGATCCCGCGTACTCTGGCCATGACCCTGCACGCCGATCTGGATATTTCCAGCATCGATGAATTGCCGCCGGGGCGGCAACCCATCGACACGCTGGTGCTGGCCGATGAGCGGCGGGAGGAATTGATCCAGCGGCTGCATCACCTGCTTGCCGCTGGGCGCCAGATCTATTGGGTCTGTCCTTTGATCGAGGAATCCGAGATCCTGCAATTGCAGGCAGCGGAGACCAGTTATGCCGATTTGCAGGCGGTATTGCCGGAAATTCCCATCGGCTTGCTGCATGGGCGCCAGCGTAGCGAGGAGAAGGCGCAGATCATGGAAGCATTCCGGCACGGGAAGCTGCGAATATTGGTGGCGACGACGGTGATCGAGGTAGGGGTGGATGTTCCCAATGCATCGGTGATGGTGATCGAGCACGCCGAGCGTCTGGGATTGGCGCAATTGCATCAGTTGCGCGGGAGAGTGGGGCGGGGCGCGCAGGCCAGTGTTTGTATCCTGATGTATCACGCACCCCTTTCGGCCAAGGCGCGGGAAAGACTGCAGACCCTGCGTGCGTCGCAGGATGGCTTTGTCATTGCGCGCAAGGACTTGGAGATGCGGGGACCGGGGGAGTTTCTGGGGGTGCGGCAGAGCGGTGAGCGGCAGTTGCGTATCGCCGATCTGTTGCGCGATGAAGCGCTATTGCCCCTTCTTCCAGGGCTTGCCGAACGCCTGGAGCGGGACTGTCCGGAGGCGATTGATGTGCTCATCCAGCGCTGGTTGGGTTCAGCCACCGCCTATGCGGCAATAGGCTGATTGGTCGCGGCGAATCAACGATGAACATCGGATCGTCTACAAGACATTGGATGATTCGATTCTGATCGCTCAGTTACGCTACCACTACTGACCGCAGCCAACGGAAAGGCGCTGGCGAAGGTGTTCCGGTAGACAGTCAGGAATGGGCTGGAGTATTCTTCGAAAAATTTTATATTAGCGCGAGGAATTACGCGTGGGACGTTGGTATCACTGGTCTGTGGCGGTAGTTGGTATGGTATTTCTGGGCGGCTGTACTTCGCAGCTCCCACCGACCAAGGTCCACTCGGTTGCCTACTACGCGGCGCGCATTCCTCCGCCTCCGGTCAGTCCTGCGATTTCCACGGCACCGGTACAGTCCGTTGCGCCGCAAGATGTGACTTTGCACATCATCGTTAATACCGATCAACGCAAGCTGTATCTATATCGCGGCTCGACGCTGTTGGCCAGCTATCCGGTCGCTATTGGCTTTGGCGGTTCGGCCCCGCGCCGGATTCGCGGTGATAACAAAACGCCCATCGGACACTATCACATAGGGTATGTACGCTGGGGAACCCAATACGGACCCTTCATGCTTCTCACCTATCCTAATCGGCACGACGCCGAATGGGGCTTACGTGAAGGGATCATCTCGCAGAGCCAGTATCACGCGATTGTGTCGGCCATCGATGCTGGGCAGGTGCCGCCGCAGAACACGCCCTTGGGCGGGTACATCGGAATCCACGGCATGGGGCCAAGTTTTTCGTACGATCGTACTGCCAGAGTGTTCCCAGGCCGCTGGACGGCAGGCTGTGTGGCGCTCTCCAATCACGACGCACAAAATATTGCGAGTATGGTTCAACCCGGCACACCTGTAGAAATTATTGGACAGGTGGCGAGTTATCCGGAGCAAATCAATCAAAGCGGGCGTTTGGCTTTTCAATACCATCACGTGGCGGATAGAGGGCTGACATTCGGTAGCTCCGCCGCCGGACAGTCACCCCAAAAGTTGCAGAACGAGTGATCTTGCAGATCCCGTTATGATGCCGATGGTAAAAGATCGGTCGGCAAAAATTTTCTACCTTTCTATTCGCCCTGCCTCCCAGCCGTTGCGGATACAGTCGCCCAGCGCCACGCCGCCACGCCAGTTGCCCAGCAGTGACAAGCCCGGCCAGTCGCTTAGGGCGCTGTCTATGGCGGCGAGGCGTTGGGCATGTCCCAAGTTATATTGCGGAATGGCGCACGGCCAAAGTTGCGCCCGCTGGAAACTGGGCTGACCCTGGATGCCCAGGATGGGGGAGAGATCTTCCAGTGCCTGGCGAAAGAGGAGAGCTTCTTCTTGCGGGATGGCTTCCTGCGCGCCGCCCAGAAACACGGTAAGCAGTACCTGGCCATCGGGCGCACGCTTCGGGAAAAGGGTGGAAGAGAATAGTGCCCCCAGGGTGGGAATACCCAAGCGCCTGGGGATCAGCACGCCAAAGCCATCCAGGGGATGCTCTACCTGTGTGCGCGGAAAACCCAGGGCAAGCGTCGCGACCGCGGGGTATTCAATTTCTGCGAGCTGATCGCGTAATGGCTGTGCGGTCGCAGGCAGAAGGCGAATGATTGCATCGGTGGGGAGGCAGAGAAACAGCTGTTTTGCCAGCAGAGCGCCGGTTCTGCTTTCCACTCTCCAGCCTTGATCGACGGGAAGGATGGCGGTCACCGGCGCATTGCAGCGCAGTCTATCGCCCAGTTTTGCGGTAGCGGCGCGGGGCAGGTCCTGCATGCCGCCGGCAAAGGATAGCAGGCGACTGCGCATGGTCGGGCGCTTGCGGCGCAAGCCGGCGAGCAGCAAGGATCCATGCTCCTTCTCCATCTGCGCCAGACGAGGGAGGCTGGCGGCGAGGGAGAGACGCTCGGGATCGCCAGCAAAAACCCCGGAGACAAAGGGGTCGACCATCCAGTCCAGTATTTCCGGCCCCAGGCGTCGGCGCACGAATGTTGCCACGGACTCCTCCGCCGCCGCGCGGGCGCGGAAGGGTTCACCAAGAAGGCGTAGACGGGCACCGGGAGACAAGAGCTTGCCGCCGAGCAGGGCTCCAGGGCCAAGTGCAACCAGTCGCTTGTGCCGATTCAGGACAAAGCGACGACGAGCAAGAGGGTTGGCGGTAACACCATCGAGAGCGAGACGCCGCAGTAGATCTGCCACCAAAGGGTCGCGAACGAGCAAGGTGTTGGGGCCAAGGTCGTAGGTAAAGCCCTCTTCGCTACGGCTGCGAATATTGCCACCCGCCGTCTCGCGCGCCTCGAGCAGCAAAAATTCTTTTCCCTCTTCTTGTAGGCGCAGAGCCAGACTGAGGCCGGTGATTCCAGCACCAACAATGAGATAGGGCAGTACGTCCACGTTTTATTCCTCCTGCGGTAGTTTTGCAGCGTACGCGCGACTCTGCCGATACCAGCGGTGTGCGTGCCGGAGCAGGGCGATCAGGATGGCGGTGACGGGTAGGGCGATGAGAAGGCCCACAAAGCCGAGTAGCTGCCCACCGGCAAGGACGGCAAAAATTACCAGCACCGGATGCAGGCCGATGCGATCCCCAACCAGTATCGGAATGAACAGGGTGCTTTCGAGGACTTGTCCAACGCCGTATACCGCCCAGACTTCTGCCAGCGAGAGTAGGGTGCCGCCCTGAATATACATTGCCAGACTCGCGAGAATGATGCCGCTGGCAAACCCCAAGTAAGGAACAAAGCTCAAGAGTCCGGAGAGGAGACCGATGAGCAGGGCAGTTTTCAGGCCCACGATGCTGAGCCCAATGGCATAGGTGGCGCCCAGCGCGAGCATGTCGAGGAGCTGCCCACGCAGAAAGGCCATCAGCATCCGGTCGGAATCGATGGCCAGTTGCCGGACAAGGGCCAGCTGGCGACGCGGGATGAGCTCGTCGAGGCGCTGTAACAGGCGCGGCCAGTCCCGTAACAGGTAAAACGTGATGACCGGAATGAGCAGAAAGTTCATCAGAAACGAGAGGATGCCGGAGCCGGAAACCAGTGCGACCTGGAGGCTGCTGCTGGCCCAATGGGCGAGTTTGCTGGCGTTTTTGCTGGCGTAGGCCGTCAGGGTATGACTGTCGATGGGAATCCCCAAGCGCTGAGATATTTGCGGCAAGAGCTGCGTCTGCAGCAGCTTGGCATATTGCTGGAGATAATCGATGGCAATCAGGCTCTGGGCACGCACTGTGGGCAGTAAAGCGATGATGATCGCGGCAGCCAGCAGGAGGGCGAAGAGGAAAACCAGGGTGGTACCGAGTGTCCTGCCAATGCGCCAGCGCTGCAGAAACGTTACCAGGGGGTTGCCCAGATAGGCGAGTACGCCGGCAATCAGGAAGGGAGAAAGAATGGGACCAAGCAGGTAGATCAGCCACAGGAGCAGGGCCAGGACGAGCCAGGGAAGCCAACGCAGCGGCATGGTCAGGGCTGGTGTCGAAGAAACTGGTGGTGGCCGAGTCGGAGGACAGGTTCAATGGAGATTATGGCCGCTGCCCTCCGCCGCCTCGAGCATGACCTGCTGTACCTCAGGACTAAAGTCGCCTTGCAGGACCTGCTGTCGACCTTCCTGGAAAAAAAGTTGTGCGTCGGCGGGAAGGAATTTTTGTAGGGCCGCAAAAGCCTCGCGCATCAGCTCCGGGGCTTGTGCGCGGGTGGCCGTGATGCCCCAGTTGAACAGCAGGATACGCCAGGGCCGCTGCGGATCGTTGCTTTCCAGGTCGGCGGCGTAATCGGCTTCGGCGGCTGCGACTACCGCGCCCATTAGGCGCGCCAGGCTGGCAAGTGCCGCCGGATCCCGTTCGCCGTTGGCCAAAACTGCCAAGCCGTTCACCACCGGGTCGAGGGTATGAATCGGCTGCTGCTCCTGTACCAGCCAGGCAGCGATACTGACACTGACCACCTCGAGTGCTGCTTTGCTCTTGCGCTCTCCGAGGCGGTCCGCCCAGGTCGCCAGATCCATGAGCAGGCCAATGCTGAGATCACCAATCCGCTCTGCTTCGTCTTCGGGCAGTGAAGGATCCCAGTCGGTAGTGTCTTTCTCCAGCACAGCGAAGAGCTGCCGCAGGGCATCCACCAGTTGCGGCGGGGTGACTTGCTCACCGGTGGCGATCTTGCTTTCGGCGAAGCGAGCGAGGAGTGGCTGGACCTGCTGTTCGAAGCGAGCCTTGGCGCTGGCGATGTCGGCGAGAGAAGGCAAGGCGGGTTCCTCAAAGTGCCAAAATTCGCCTTTGATGATACCATGAAAACTTTGCTGACGCAGTGTGTCGGGAGCTTCTCTATGCCACAGTCCAGTCCCCCTCGTTCCACAGTCGATCTCCACATGCATTCACTGCATTCCGATGGCAGCCTGCGGGTAGAAGACTTGGTCGCGCGGGTTGCCGCGCGCGGCGTGGGTTTGATGGCGCTGACTGATCATGACAACACTGCTGGAATTACGACGGCCGCAGCGGAGGCAGGCCGTCTGGGTATCGATTTTCTGCCTGGGGTGGAGGTATCAAGCGAATGGAATGGCATCGGCATTCACATCGTTGGCTTGGGTATCGATATCCGAAATCCGGAGCTTCAGACCGGCCTCGACCGGATCATGGAGTTTCGCGACTGGCGTGCTGCGGAAATCAGCCGTCTGCTGGATAGTGCTGGAATTCCTGGTGCCGAAGCCGGCGCGCGGGAACTGGCCGGTAGCCGCATGGTGGGGCGGACTCACTTCGCCCGTTGGCTGAAAGATTCTGGCCACTGCCGCGATAATGGAGAGGCCTTTCAACGTTGGCTCGGGCGGGGACAGGTGGCCTATGTACCGAGTGACTGGATTCCCATGCGTGACGCGGTATCCTGGATTCGCCAGGCGGGGGGCATTGCCGTGGTTGCGCACCCAGGGCGCTACAAGCTGAGTGCGGAGCGCCTGCGCGAGCTATTTGTAGAGTTCCGTGATGCTGGCGGCGGTGCTATCGAGGTTTCTTCCGGTTCGCAGGCGGCGGCTGATCGCGAACATCTGGGTAAATTGGCGCGGCAATTGAATCTTGCTGCCTCCCTGGGTTCCGATTTTCATGGCCCGGAAATTGGTCACGCCGAGATTGGGCAATTGGCGCCCCTTCCCGTTGGGGTGCAGCCGGTTTGGGAGTGCCTCGGGCATCCTTTCCCCCTTTCACCAGTCCACTGACAGCATTTCTATGCCCCAAATGCGGGAAAAAATCCGCTTTGCCAGCTGGGGGACGGTGGTTCTCGTCCTCATCTACCTGGGTGCTCTGTATACCCTGAGCCCCTACGCCGGACCCCTGCTCATGGGCGCCGTCCTCGCTACCGTGGGCTGGCCATGGCAACTGCGTGCCGAGCGTTCCTTCCATTTGCCACGTTGGCTCGCTTCGTTTCTCCATGCGCTGGCGTGGATGGCGATTATCATCATTCCGGCTGTTTTAGTGGTCGAATCCATCCTGCCGCAATTGCTGCAGGTGGTAGCACGTTGGCAGAGCGGGGCTCCCTTGCTTGGGGTGCCGCGGGAGCTGCAGCAGGTTCCCTATTTCGGAAAATGGCTCGCGGCGCATCTGCGGGTGTTGAATGGCGCACATCTGTCGCACTTTTTTTCGGAACATGCGGCGGTTATCACCAGTTCCCTCGGGCAGCTCTGGTTTTTTGTTTTGCATACCTTTTTTGTCGCGTTGACGGTTTTTGCCATCAGTCTGCATGGCAGACGCTTGAGTGAAGTCCTGCGTCTGACTGCGGCCCAGCTATGGGGCGCGGAGCGGGGAGATCGCTTCTTGTGGGCCGCGCGGGAGGCGACGCGTTCGGTTCTCATCGGGCTGATTGGCGTTGGCGTCATCGAGGGCTTGCTCATTGGTGTCGCCTATGCTGTCGCTGGTCTCAATGCCTGGCCCTTATGGATGGTCGTCACGGCTCTTCTGTCACCGATCCCTTTTGGTGCAACGGTGGTGGTTGCTGCTGCAACCTTGTGGCTGATCTTCGGCGGGCATTGGCTTGCCGGTTTTGTGGTATTGGGTTGGGGTTTCTTCGTCATCACTCTTGCGGATTTGGTCATCCGCCCTCTGCTCACCGGGTCGCAAAGCCAAGCGCCCTTTTTCCTGGTTTTTTTTAGTATCCTGGGTGGCGCAGCTGCCTTTGGCTTGATTGGTTTGATTATCGGCCCCATATTAGTATTGTTGGCACGGAGTGTATGGCTGGCGTGGGAGCGGCGGGTGCTGCTTGAGCGTGGAACCGGGGCGGGTGCGGCGCAGTCCAAGTTTTGAATTCCCGGAGGTGCAGAATGGATTATCAGATGTTTGATCAGCAGTACAATCAGATTGCTCAGGCGACCCAGAACAACGTGCAGGGCTTGCAGCAGGTAGCGCAGAAGGTACAGTCGGCGATTCCCGATGCCACCCAGGCGCGGGAATTGATCCTCGATCTGCGTAACATGGCGATGAATCTGCAAAGCCAGCAGCAGAGTGTGAATATGCTGTTGCAGCAGATGGGACAGCGCATCCAGCAGTTGGAGATGCAGATGCAGCAGATGGGCGGGCAGCCCGGGATGAATCCGAACATGGCGCAACGTCCCTGGAACGCGCCGGCGCAGGGCGGCATGGGCAGCGGTTTCATGGGCAATGTGATGACCGGTTTGGGCTTGGGTGCTGGTTTTGCCGTCGCGGATAACATCGTCGACGATATCTTCAATATGTTCTGATTGTTTCACCGGCAGTCAGTAGCCGACGGCGGTCGCTTTGGCCGCCGTTTTTCTTGGAGCGAACTGTGGCAGAAGAATGGATCTATGGCATCCACGCCGTAGAGGCGGCGATCGCGGCGGGAGAGGTAGAGCGTCTATGGCTGGCGGCGGAGAGGGCCGACGATGCCAGAATCTCGTCTATCCGCCAAGCCGTCGAGGCCCATGGCCTTCCGCTAGCGCTAGAGCCAATGCAGGCCCTGCAACGGCGTTGCCATGCGGATCAGCACCAGGGGGTGGTGGCCCGCGCTTTGCCGCTTCCCCCGCGGGATTGGAAAGCCTTTGCAGATCATCTTCCAGAGCATGCCTTTCTGTTGATGCTCGATGGGGTGACGGACCCGCATAACCTCGGTGCCTGCTTGCGCAGTGCCGAAGCGGCGGGGGTAGATGCCGTGCTATTGCCCAAGGATAATGCCTGCGGCATTACTGCTACGGTACGCAAGGTGGCTGCCGGTGCCGCTTCCCGCGTGCCGGTGTTTTTTCTGACCAATCTGTCCCGCACGCTCGCGGAGCTGCAGCAACGCAATTTTTGGGTGGCTGGCCTTGCCGGAGATGCAGAACAAAGCATCTACGAAGTGGATCTGCGCGGCCCTCTGGTATTAGTTATGGGGAGCGAGGAGAAGGGTGTCCGCCGCCTGGTTCGCGAGCATTGCGATTACCTGCTGCGTATTCCTATGGCCGGCCAGATCGAGAGCTTGAATGTCTCGGTCGCGACCGCGCTGGTACTCTTCGAAGCCAGGCGGCAACGAAGTGGGGAGGCATCGGCACGGCATTCGCGCTAGAATGGGCCCCTGCATAGGAGAGCCCATGTCCCCAAGCGTTGTCGATTCCCACTGTCATCTCGATTTTGACGATTTTGCCGCTGACCGTGCGGAAGTTTTGCTACGCGCGCGGCAGGCGGGAGTCGAGTCGATTCTGATTGCCGCTGTGCGCCAGCCGGACTGGGGACGAGTGCGCACCTTGGCAGAGTCGGAAGCGGAGATCTGGGGCGCTGCCGGAGTACATCCGAATGAACCGGTCACAGAGACTCCGCGCTATCAAGATCTTCTCGCTGCCCTGGACCATAAAAAAATTGTCGCCGTTGGCGAAACGGGCCTGGATTATTTTCGCTCCGAGGGAGACCTTACCTGGCAGCAAGAGCGCTTGGCGCGGCACGTTGCCGCCGGGCGGGAAACCGGCAAGCCTCTGATCATTCATACCCGGGAAGCGGCTGCCGATACCCTCTCCTTATTGCGCAGCGAGGGTGCCCGTGATTGTGGTGGAGTCATCCATTGTTTTACCGAAACCCTCGATTTTGCCCGTCAGGCAATGGACTTGGGGTTTTACATCTCGTTCTCCGGCATCGTTACCTTCAAAAACGCCAAAGAGTTGCAGGAAGTCGCCAAATTCATCCCGCAGGAGCGGCTGTTGATTGAGACGGATGCGCCGTATTTGGCGCCAGTGCCGATGCGCGGTAAACGCAACGAACCCGCTTTTGTTGCTCATGTCGCAAGTTTTCTTGCGGAGTTGCGCGGAGAAGATCGCGACAGCCTGGCGGCGGTGACTTCGCAGAATTTTTGTCATCTGTTCAAATTGCCGGAGCCGGAATGCGCATTCGCTTCCTAGGTACAGGTTCCAGCGCCGGAACGCCGCAGATTGGCTGCGATTGTGCCGTGTGTCGCAGTGCAGATAGCCGGAATCAACGCAGTCGGGCGAGCATTCTGGTAGAAGAGCAGGACACTCGGATTCTCATCGACACCGGCCCGGATTTGCGTATGCAAATGTTGCGTGCCGATGTTCGGCACTTGGACGCTGTTTTTTATACCCATTTTCACGCCGACCATATCAACGGAATCGATGATCTGCGTGCCTTCAATTTTCTCGCCAAGCAGGTGATTCCCTGTTTCGCTGATGCACGTACAGCGCACGAGCTGGAAGAGCGCTTTCGCTATTGTTTTCTTCCCCCCGACCCGGGTTGGGCAAAGCCGTCACTATCGATGATGGTCATCAAGGCGAAGCAGCAGGTGGGCACGATCACCGTCTTGCCTGTACCGGTTTTGCACGGCAACCTGCCCATTTATGGGTATCGCTTTGGTGGAGCTGCCTACCTGACGGATCTGAAAACCATCCCAGAAGAAAGCTACGCGCTGCTGCAAGATCTGGATCTTCTCATCCTCGACTGCCTGCGCGAGGAAGAACATCCGACCCATGTGAATCTTGCCGAGTCTCTGGCGCTTGCGGCACGGATCGGCGCCCGGCAAACCCTCCTCACCCATATGACCCATGATCTAGATTATCAAAAACTTTGTTCCATTCTGCCGGAAAATATTGCCCCAGCGTATGACGGGCTGGAATGGCGAATATAGCTTTTTATTTTATTCTATTTCATTTATCCTTATAAATTCCGTATCGCGGAAACAATATCTTATTGCGGAAAGAAATGTGCTGGTCTACTCTCCAATACAGTCGCAGAGGGTAAATCTATTCAGTAAA
>NZ_JBYCKU010000003.1:0-49217 GCF_057473545.1 Acidithiobacillus sp. TH-A67 | reverse complement strand
TATCTGCTTTTTCGCATCGTCTTGATTTGTTACCCAGTGGAACCATGCTGCGCTTGGAAATGCTGGCGCGAGAAATTCGCGAAGAACGGGTTATTCTTTCTTTTTACGGGGAATTTGCACGGGGAAAATCCGAGCTGATCAACGCCCTGTTCTTTTATGACCAAGAATACCGCTTCCTCCCCTCTGGGGTAGGGCAAACCACCATGTGTCCAGTGGAAATCTGTGCAGCAAGCGATGCCAGTATTGATTTCCTACCGATGCAGGCAAGCAGCATGCATCACAATATTCAAGACCTCAAGAAAGTACCGGAGAAATGGCGGCGCATGCCTCTGACTCTTGCCGATATGGAGAAAACCCAAGCGTCGCTGCACCAGATTCAGGAAATGCAATGCGTCCCTCTTGCAGAGGCGCGGCGCTTCGGGCTTTGCCCACCGCTGGATAGTGCGCGTCCACAACTTACCCGTTGTCCTTCTTGCGGCGAAGGCCGCGTAAAGATCTCCCGCTGGCGCTATGCACTGTTGCGTGTACCGCATCCCGTATTGGCAGCGGGCTTGATCGTCATTGATACGCCTGGACTGAATTCCCTGGGTAGCGAGGCGGATATGGGCCTCGATGCAACTCGCGGCGCAGATGCATCGATTTTTGTTTTGGGCGCGGATACCGGAGTGACGCAAAGCGATCTGCAAACCTGGGAGCAATCACTATCCATTCACAGCCGCCAGCGACAGCTGGTGGTGATCAATAAATGTGACCTCCTCGTCGATGAGATAGAGCCAACTACGTCGTTTGCGGAAAAGATTCGGGAGCAGTGTGACGCCGCGGCGCAGCGCCTGCAGCTCAATGGGAAACAGGTCGTGGCCATTTCTGCTCGTGAAGCACTACTGGGGCGCTTACGCAATCAGGAGGAGCGGGTCCGGGCCAGCGGCATCGATGATCTGGAGAATGCCATTGGCAATATCCTCATCCCGGAGAAGCGCAAGGAGATCGCTAGCTCGACAAAAGGTATTCTGCAGCGCGTGATCAGCGATCAGCGTTACGTTTTGGAGGAGCAGCTGGAAGCCGTTGCGGCTGACATGGAGAGTATGCGACGGTTGGAAGCGCAAGCGGGAGAACAGGTACTTGTCTTGATCGACAGGCAAAAAAAGATCATTGACAATCTGGCGGTCGACCGAGACCAATTTTTGCGGATGCAGCGTGACGTGAACACACAAGAAAAAGGAAAACTGCTGGAATCGCTATCCCTAGATGGGCTGGAAGAAATCGTTGAGCGCGCCAAGCACGATATGCTTGCGGTTTGGACAACGTATGGTATCTACGAGAGTTTTGGGAAGTTCTTTGCGAATACGATTGCCGGATTTGATGAGGCCTTGGCGCGGGCAAATCGACTATCGGAGAAAATGACGAATGCGTATCGTTCTTTGGAGCAAATTTACGCTCTACCAAAACTGGATACCTTGCCTTATATCTTGTTGCCGAGAAGGGCCGAACTGCTTGCCTTGTCAGATTACTATGAACGCTTCGGCAAGCGTCTGGAAATTGCTGCGTATCCTCAGGGAGTGGTAGTACGCAAGGCCTTTTTCAATCTTGCGAAGCAGGTTCGTACCTTCGTTCTGGAAACGCGCAACGATCTTCTGGAGTGGGTGGAAGAAACCTTTGATCTGATGAATTCGCATCTGCAGCGTTGCAGTTTGCAGGCGCAGGAAAAACTGACGGCGCTTACTGCAATCGCCGAATCATCGGCGAGTATTCAGCAGAGAATTGAAGACCTACGTCTGCGCGAGGCCCGGATTCACTACGAAATAGATGAGTTGGCCTCGCTACAGAGCGAACTGGATCGATATTTTCAAGCCATCCCAGACCTGGCGGGCGCGGCATGACGCAGGGTGCTGCTGTTGTTCACGCACCCTTTTTCTGGCGCAGAGTTTCTTCGTCGAAAGCCTGATCCAGGGTTTGCGACAACTGCAATACCTGACGAAAAAGCTGCGCATCCGCGTCATCGGCCTGGCTGCGAAGACGCAAGGCAGCTAGGCCAGAAAAGCAGTCTGCGCGGGTTACCTCACTGTCCGGAGCACTGCAGGCGTTGGCGTGATAGATACCCGTTAGGACCTCGCTCGCCAGCGGGTCTTCCAGCGTGCCGGCTTCTGCAGCCGACAAAGCGCTGCCCACATCCTGGCCGTGCAGGAGAGAAAAGCTCACATGGCTGTCGAGGAATTCCATCAGTTCGGCATAGGTCATCGGTATACTCCTGTCAGGTTGGGCGCATGCCACTGTTGAGCGAGACTCGACAGCTTTCGGCAACACGCTGAAAATAATACTGTAAATCCAAAGGTAAGGTGACGCCATCGAGTAGTCGAAGCAACTGCAAATCGGCGCAGAGAACCAGATCGATCAGGGATAGGCGGCCCACATAAAAACGCTGTTTGGCAAGCAGTTTGGCTAACGCCGGAAGGCGTCCCCGCTGCGCGAGTTGTTGGTAGCCGCCATAGCGGTCATTCGCTAGGGCTTCCAGGCTTTGGGCAAAACGACGTTCGCTTTCCTGGCGAAAATATTCCAAGTCTTCGGGATCATCCGAGATCTCGGCAAAGGCTGGTTGTACAGGAAGCAACAAGCGCTGCAGCAGCGCATCGAGATCCTGACGCCACTGACAAAAGGCCTGCCACTCCGCTGCTTGGAGTATACCGGTATACAGGGACTCGCCCCCGAGAGTAGCATCGAGAGCGGGGAGTTCGCTGAGCTCCCCGGTCCAGCACTGCTCGCCAATTTGCAGGACGGGTAATCGTGCAAAACCGAGATCGAAGGCGATTGCCAGATCTTGCAGGGGGCGGGCTTCTGCCTGGTAGCTGCAACCCTTGGCGCCAAGCAGTAGGCGCAGGCGGAGTGCCTGGGGGTCGGACCAATGAAAATACAGGACTGGTTCAGACAAGTTCGGCGCGCTCCAGAACGGCAGCCCATTGCGTTTCGCTGATGGGCAGAATGGACAGTCGGTTGCCTTTTCGTACCAGGGGGCTGTCGGCAAACGCCGGCCACTGGCGCAGTTCTTCGAGGGAGATTACCTTGGCAAAGCGGGCACGAAAGCCAACATCCACCAGATCCCAGCGCGGCTGCTCGGGGCGGGAGTTTGGGTCGAAATATTTGCTGCGTGGATCAAATTGGGTGGGGTCGGGATGGGCACTGCTGCGCACTTCGGCCAGGCCCACGATTCCCGGTACCGGAACCCGGGAGTGATACAGGAAAATGCCATCGCCAACCTGCATGGAGCGGAGAAAGTTGCGTGCCTGATAATTGCGAATGCCGTCCCAAGGTTCTTCGCCGCGCACGGCCAAATCATCCAGAGAAAAGGCTTCCGGCTCGGTCTTCATCAACCAGTAGGCCATTGGCTACGACTCCAGCGCCACGGGCTGACCCAGCCGTTGCTGGAGAATCCTGCCGAGATAGGCAGGGAGGGTCTGCCCCGAGCGGGAATCCACCCAGCTGCCGGCAGCGTTCCGGTCGAAGCGCGCTGGGCCGTCACTGCAGGCCAGCCAGATCTGTTCGACGGCTTCTTGCCGATTGAGGATGATTTCGCTGTCATCGGGCAGCCGCAGGGAGAGCACGCTATCGATGAGATCGGCCTCGACTTCCGGGGCCTGCGCCTCGATTTGCTCGAGAAGCCCTTGTAAACATTCCTCTACGGCTGCAGCAAAACTTTGGGTCATCGTGATCTCCTTTCGCGCCATGATCGCCTGCCCGACTCTGGGGAGCAAGTGTTTGCGGTTCCCGAACGTAGCCAGATGCGCTGTTCCTTGCGCAGAATGGGGCGACTGCTGGCATGCAGAATGAGTCCGCTGCCTTCCGGATGCGGCTGCAGGTGGCCGCGCGCCAGCAGATGGCGGAAGACTTGTTGCCAGTCGCGCGGTGGCAAACGTCGCCCAATGCCAAAGACCTGCAGGCGATGATGCTGGGCCTGACGGACCCGTGGCGTGTCGCGGCCAATGAGAATATCGATGAGGTGTTGCACGCCGCAGCGCTGGCCACTGCGGTACGCCGCCGAGAGGGCCATCTGCGCTGCCTCGCTGGCATCCCAGAGGGGCGGCGCGTGCAGGCAGTTGTCACAATTACCGCAGGGGTGGTCAAGCTTCTCGCCAAAATAGCCCAGCAGTTTCTGACGCCGGCAACCGACCTCCTCGGTCAGATCCAGCATGGCTTGCAGTCGCTCTTCCTCGGCACGTCGCTGTTCGCTGCTTGCCCCCGATTGCTGAATCATCTGCCGCAGCAGTAGCAGATCCTGCAGGCTATAGTGCAACCAGGCTTCTGCCGGCTTGCCATCGCGGCCAGCGCGCCCGGTCTCCTGATAGTAGGCCTCGATGCTTTTCGGTAGATTGAGATGGGCGACGAAGCGCACATCGGCCTTATCGATACCCATGCCGAAGGCAATGGTAGCGACCATGATCTGGGTCTTGCCGCTTAGGAAGGCGATTTGATGGGCACTGCGCTGTTCGGCGGGCAAGCCGGCGTGGTAGGGCTGCGCGCGATAGCCCACGCTCTGTAACCAGCTTGCCGTTTCCTCGACCTTACGACGGGACAGGCAATATACAATGCCAGCACCGCGCTGCCGCCGTAGAAACTCAGCGAGGGCTTCGCGCCCGCCGCTGCCCTGCTCGATATGGTAGCGGATATTGGGCCGGTCGAAGGATTGCACGAATACCTGGGCGTCGCCGAGGGCAAGGGACTGCTGGATTTCGGCACGGCTGGTAAGGTCGGCGGTGGCCGTCAGGGCAATGCGAGGTACGCCGGGGAACAAGGCGCGCAGGCGTCCCAATTGGCGATATTCTGGGCGGAAATGATGGCCCCACTGGGCCACGCAATGGGCCTCATCGATGGCGAAGAGGCTGATGGGTAGTTCGCGGAGAAGCCGCAGCATGCGTTCCTGCAGCAGTCGCTCCGGGGCACAGTAGAGGATGCGCAATTCCCCGGCGCGGAGCCGGTGTTCTATGGCGTCCGGATCGTTTGCTGCCGAGTGTAAGGCGGCTGCCGCAATGCCTCGTCGTTGCAGGGTCTGGACCTGATCATCCATCAGGGCAATGAGGGGCGAGACGACAATGGCGGTCCCCGGTCGCGCCAGCGCCGGTATTTGGTAGCAGAGCGATTTGCCGCCGCCGGTGGGCATCAGTACCAAGGCATCACCGCCGCCAATCAGCCGCGTTACGATGGCGTCCTGTGGTGGACGGAATTCCCGGTGACCAAAGGTCTCGCGTAGGATTTTCTGCGCTTGCGCCAGGGCGGGATCAGGGGACGAACTGGGTATCACGGGTACCGCGGACGAGGTTGGCAGCGGCGAGCAGGGTGCAACTGCTGGCCCAGATGAGAGCGGGGAAGAGAAATAGCAGGAAAATCAGGGTGAGGGTGCCGGCAAAGGCGGGGTTGTGGAGAATGCTCGTGCCGATGAGCAGCCCCGCCAGGGCCGAGAAAATCATGGCAAGGAACAGGGCGATACCTGCCAACACCAATCCCACCAGTAGCGGAAAAAACAGCCAACCGAGACGATCCCCAAGCAAGCGGCTCGCGCTGCGCAAAGCATCACGCGTACCCAGACCGTAGGCTGCGTAGAGCGCATAGGTATACTGAAAAAACGTACCAACGAGAAAGGAAACCACCAGCGTGACCCAGAATGCCGGGCGCTGCAGGATGGTGAGGGCCATTGCAGGGTCGTTGTGTCCCTGCAGCGCAAGATAGCCCGAAGACTGCAATAACAGCACGTTGATGATGGCAGGTGGCAAGGCGAGAAGCCAGGCATCGCGCTCGCGTAGGCTCCAGAAGGGTGCCAGCGCTTCATAGGGGCGGCCGGCACTGGCCAGGGCGATAGCACGAAAAAAGCCGATCAGCAGCACATTCGTCCACAGGCTCTCGAGGATCGTCCAAAGGATGCGCAGGGCGGCGGCCTGCTGCGCAGCAATGCCGAGGAGTACAAAACCGAAGAGTGCGATCAGGCCGAGGAGCAGGAGATTGAGGGAGAGACCCCAGAAGTGGGTGCGCAGGATCTTACCGGCACCGGAAAACACTTGACCCACCCCCACTCGAGTGGCGCTAAAGAGAGCTTCAGGCATGGCGGATAGTCTCCAATTGTACGCTGAAGGATGGGACTGGGATCGTGGACAGGTCTTTACACTGGATTTGGACGATGCGGGCGGGATCTCGATCGATGCGTGCCGCGCTGAGCTGGCGCCCCCACACGCAGCCACTGTCTAGGGCCAGCAGACGCTCTTGGACCAGCAAACCTTGGGTGGCCCAGTGCCCGCAGACGAATTGTCCCTCGGGCTGTCGCGCAAAGTAGCGCCCATGCCAGGGAAGGTAACTGTTATCCGGCGCCTCATTGGTCCAGGAGTAAAGACCATCTTCACGCACCCAGCGCGCTCGGGTGAAGACGGCAACGCGAAAGCGCTGGGCATCCGCCTCGTTGCGGCAGTCAGCCCAGCGCCGCGGTGCCTCGCTTTCCCAAAGTCCTCTCAAAAAGCGCTTCCAGTTCTTGCCGCAGAGGGCATGCTGGACTTCTTCGGCATGGCCGGCTGCATCTGCCGGACTCCATTCGGCATCGACGGCGGCGTGGACCAGATTCCAGGGCAGTTTACCATCGCTATAAAACAGCGGCTGTTGACGGAGCCAGTGAAAATAGTCGTCAGCCCTGCGGTCAGTGAGGAGGGCGGCCAGGGTGTCGCTCTTCTTGGCTTTGGCGATTCCAGCCCAGCGGCTGATGGCATAGAGGTCGTGGTTGCCCAGGACCAGGCGGATCCCGTCCTGCTGCGCATAGGCCCAAGCAAGCGTCGCGCGGCTCTGTGGGCCGCGATTGAGGAGATCGCCAGCAAGCCACAGACAGTCATAACTGCCAACCTGCGACAACAGCTGCTCCAATGCAGAAAAACAGCCCTGCACATCGCCGATTGCATAGGTCCCGTTTGGGGCGTCGATAAAATCGTTATTCAAAAACTGATCACCTGATCGCTGCTTTTCATGCTGCGCACGAGAGTCGCCATATTGCCAATCTTTACGCCTGGCAGGAAGGGGTCCCCCGCATCGTTGGGCAAGACTATGGCATAGATTTCGCCGCCGAGCTCGCGAATCTCTGCCAGCAGATCGTGATGCACTGCATGCGCAGCCCGAACCCCCGAACGCAAGACCTCAACCGCCGCCTCTAGGAAGAAAACTTTGACTTGAATGTCGTCGGCAAGAGCGGCAATGGCGGTTCGCAAGGCATGCAATACCGGGTTGCCCTCGCTGCCGGCGGCAGAACGGATCAGAACCGTCCATCGCATTGCGTTTTCGGGTCGTTGCATGGCTGCGATCCTCCGTTGCGGGCGAGGGCATGGAAAGATCTTCGCATCCCTGCTGTTTCCTTGAGTGTAGCAAACATTTGCTACACTCGCGGCGACGTGGCGATTTGCCGCCGGAGTAGGTACACTGGCGCCATTGTTTTTCTGAATCACAAAGGGCAATACCGATGGCGGCAAATATGGCAGAGCAAGAACCAGTATTCATGATCGAGCGGATTTACGTGAAGGACCTTTCTTTTGAGTCGCCGAACGCGCCACAAAGCTTTACCATGGCGGAGGCGCCTTCCGTGGATGTTGGCCTGAACACGGAAACCCATGAAGTGCCCGGATCGACGGATCTGGTCGAAGTAGTGTTGACGGTTACGGTGAATGCCAAGAGTGCGGACAGCACCTATTTTGCTGTCGAGGTTCAGCAGGGCGGACTGTTCCGCATGCAGAACATCCCGGCAGAGCATCAAGCCATCCTCCTTGCCGTACATTGCCCGACCATCCTTTTCCCCTATGCCCGTGAGGCGGTGGCAGACTTAGTTGGACGTGGGGGGTTCCAGCCGCTGCATCTGCATCCGGTGAATTTCGAGGCGCTCTATCAGCAGGCGCAGCTCGAACAAAGCCAGCACACCACCCAGTAATCCAGATATGGCAGTACGAACGGTGCTTGGGGCCGGTCATTGGGGCACGGCCCTCGCCGTTACCCTGGCGCGTCGCGGTGGCCAGGTGCGCCTATGGGGTCGATCACTGGATGCTTCGGCTTCCGGCTCCACCAGCCTGCCCTATTTTCCGCAGATTCCTCGGCCTGAGAATCTGCTCCTTACCCACGATTGGCAGAAGGCCGTGCAGGGTAGTCGGGAACTGGTGATTGCCGTTCCCAGCCATGCTGTACGTGATACCTTGCGCAGGCTGCGGCCCGCGCTGCCAAGGGATGTCGCGCTGACGCTGGCGAGCAAGGGATTGGAGCGCGACAGTCAGGCCCGTCTGGATGAGGTCTTCGCCCAGGAAATTCCAGAATGGTCCTGGGGGGCTCTCTCCGGCCCCAGCTTTGCCAGTGATCTGGCTTGTGGAAGGCCGCTCGCCATCACTCTGGCCAGTCATTCCTCCCGCTACCTGGATACCTGGGTACCGGCATGGCGCTCCGAGCAGTTGCGCATCTACCCAAGCTCAGATGTTGCCGGTGTCTGTCTGGCTGGCGCCATCAAAAACGTCCTCGCCATCGCTGCCGGAATTTCCGATGGGTTGGGAAACGGAGATAGCGCCCGCGCCGCGTTGATTACTCGTGGACTGGCGGAATTGCTGCGCCTGGGGGTGGCGCTGGGCGGTCAGGCCGATACCTTTTTTGGGCTGGCTGGCGCGGGTGATCTGATTCTTACGGCGAGCAGTGACCTTTCCCGGAATCGGCGGCTGGGGCTAGGCATTGGTGCCGGAAAATCACCCGCGCGGGTGCTGCAGGAGCTCGGCGAAGAGGTAGAAGGATGGCGCAGCAGTCATGCTCTGTATCATCTGGCGCTGGCACGGGGGATCGAGATGCCCATCGTCACCGAAGTATATCGTGTCCTCCACGCGGGTCGCTCCGCCGCAGAGGCTTCCCGCGCCCTGATGCAACGCGGGCAGGGTGAGGCCAACTGAAATTGGCCATGTTGCGCTTGCCCGGCGGTTCGGATCTGCAACGACGGATTCCTTTTGCGCCCTTCCGCACCATTGGCATTCTGCTGGTCCAATTCGTGGTCTTTGCGTTGTTGCTGCTGGGGGTGCTGCTGGTGCACACCAATCAAGATCTGGCAAAACTGAAAACCTACACGGCGAACATGATCCGCATTGGCGAAATCAACCGCAACTGCAGTCTGGCATGGCGCCAACACGGAGCCCAGGCCGCCATGCAGGTACTGGCCCGTGAGTTGCAGGATTTGCCCCCTGGCTTTGCCGCCCAAGGTGGCGGAGCGCAACTGAAACAGTTGCAGGCATTGTCGGCGCGCGGAGATCCTGCCGATTTGCCCCAGGTCTTTGCCAATCTCAGTGCCTGGAACCTCGCCGCCCATCTGCATGGGCGGGGCTTGGTGCTTGCCGCCGGTCATGACTCGCGCTACACCCTGATCGGCTCGGTAATTGCCCTGATCGCTTTCATGATCTTCGTCATCGTCACCCTGATCTTTTTCCGTACCCGCATCTTGAGTCCGTTGCGACGCTTGCAGGCGGCAATGGGCTCCCTGGAGTTGGGCAGCTTCCAACGGGTGGGAGAGGGGCACGCGGACCCAGGCATTGTTCCTCTGCTGCACTTTTATAACCAGATGGTGGGACGCCTGGAAGAGCTGGAACGGCAACGCCGCCGCTATCTGCAAGACCTGCAACAGGAGGTGCACGAGGCAGCCAGCACTCTGATGGCACAGCAGGCGGCAATGACCCGTTCCGAGCGCATGGCAGCGGTGGGCGAGGCAGCCGCTGCTTTTGCCCATGAACTGCGCAATCCACTGGCTGGACTGCAGGTTGGCTGTGCCAATATTCGTCGGGAAATCCACGATCCCGAGCTGGATGCCAGGCTGGCGCTGATGGAAGAGGAACTGCGGCGGGTCAGCCGCCTCCTCGATCAACAGCTGCGCGGTGCCCGGCAGGCAGGGGAGTCTGCGCAATGGGTGCAGCCCGGCGAGGTTGTGGAGGCACTGTTGAATCTCTTACAGTACCAGTTACCGCTGCAAATCCGCTTACGGCTGGACGTCGCGCCGGATCTGGGTGGGTGCCTGCTGCCGGTGGACCAGTTCCGGCAAGCATTGCTCAATCTGGTGCTCAATGCCCGTCAGGCCCTCGATGCCCAGGCTGGGGAAATCACGGTGGCGCTGTCCCGCGCCGAGGGCGGCCGTATTCGCTTGGTAGTGGGCGACGATGGACCGGGGTTTCCAGCCAATCTTCTGCGCGACGGCATTCGCCCCTTTGCCAGTGCCCGCGAGCATGGCACCGGCCTGGGACTGGCCATGGTGCGGCGATTCGTGCGCAGCCTGGGAGGAGAGGTGCAGCTTGCCAATCGACCCCTGGGTGGCGCTGAGGTTACCCTGCTGATTCCTTGCCCCACTCAAGTAGAGGAGAATTCCCGTGGCTGATCCCCTGCTGATCATCGAAGACGAGATCTTCCTTGGGCGGGAAATGCGCCGCTACTTCGAGAAGGAGGGCTGGCAGGTATTCTGGGCAGAGCGCCTGGCAGATGCCGAACAGTTGCTCAACGACGATCTCAATCCCATGGTCACCCTGGCCGACCTCAACCTGCCGGACGGCAATAGTCTGGATTTGCTCGACCGCTCCCGCGAGAAGGGTCTGCAGGGCGAGTGGATCTTTTTGACCGCCTACGGTAGCGTTCCGGATTCCGTGCGTGCCCTCCGGCTCGGGGCCTACGACTTTCTCGAGAAACCCTGCGAGATGGAACGTCTGGCCATGGTGGTGCGCTCTGCCGGGCGCGCCGCTCGGGCGCAGCGGCGGGTGGCGGACGACACCAGCCAGCATAGCCGCCGCTATGGTCCTTCCGCCTTTCTGGGAACGAGCATGGCGGCGCAGCGGGTGCGCGAGATTCTCCAGCGTCTGGCGCAGGTTCCCTATAGTGGTCTGATCATTTCGGGGGAGACGGGTACCGGCAAGGGCCTGGCAGCACGCATCCTGCACTACAGCGGATTACGGCGCGAGGGGCCGATGGTAGAGATCAACTGCGCTGCCTTGCCGCGCGAACTTCTCGAGTCCGAACTCTTCGGCTATGAGGCTGGGGCATTCACCGGCGCTACCTCGCGTCATCGCGGCTTGGTGGAGCAGGCGAATGGTGGGAGCCTATTTCTCGATGAAATTTCCGAGATGGATCTCGATCTGCAGGCCAAACTGCTCAAGGTAATAGAGGACCGCAGTTTGCGGCGTCTGGGCGCCGATCGCAGCATTCAGGTGGATGTCCGTTTTCTGGCCGCCAGTAACCGGGATCTCGATGCGCTGGTGGCGGAGGGACGTTTCCGGGCCGATCTCTACCATCGTCTCAGTGTCGTACGCCTCGCTTTGCCTGTCCTGCGCGAGCGCAAGGAAGATCTGCAGGAGCTCGTGCCGCATTTCGTGGCGGAGTTTAACGTGCATGCCGGCAAGCGGGTACGTCACATCAGCCCAGCGGTCTGGGCGGCCCTGGAGGCCTATGATTGGCCGGGCAACGTCCGGGAGCTGCGCAATGTGGTTGAACGCGGCGTACTGTTTTCGGAAGGAGAGGAGCTACCCCTGGAATGGCTGCAACTGCCAGGAATGAGCGCTGCAGGACATTGTCCGGCAGCGGGCAACTGCCCCCTGGATGATCGGCAGCAGATCGTCCTGCCCATCGATGGCAGTATGGATCTCGACAGCATGGAGCGGGAGATCCTCGCCCGGGTCTTGCAATCCACCGATCACAACGTCACCCAGGCGGCACGTATTCTGGGTACCACGCGCGAGACGCTGCGCTACCGTATCCGCAAGTATGGCCTGGCGAATGAGGAGCTCTGAGCTGTTTCGACTGTGGAAACTTGCGCGGGCGGCTCGGGGCGTTTACAGTCCCGCCTTAATTCCTTCGGCATGGACGTAGAATGACCGATAATATTGCCCTAGAGCTGGCCCCAGGAATCACTGATCGGGAAGCCGCCCTGCGCTATCAGACAGCGAGCCTGCAGCGCGTTTCGCGAACCTTTGCCCTGACCATTCCGCGTCTGCCGGCTAGATTGCAGGAGACGGTAGGCAACGGCTACCTGCTCTGCCGTATTGCGGACACCATCGAGGATGATCCGCGGCTTGACTGGGAGGCCAAGGCGCACTGGCAAAAGGTTTTCCTTGCGGTCTTGCGCAAGGAGACACCGGTAGAGGAGTTTGCCAGCGGTTTTGCCCGGGTGATGGCAGCAGAGATGCCCGAGGGCGAACATGACCTGATTGCCAATACTCTCTCGGTCGTGTCGTTGACCCATTCCTTCAACTCCGTGCAGCAAAGTGCTCTCATTCGCTGTGTCGAAATCATGGGTGAGGGGATGGCGGAATTCCAACGTCGGGCCTCGCGTGACGGTCTGCGGGATCAGGCCGACATGGACCACTATTGCTATGTGGTTGCCGGTGTCGTCGGCGAGATGCTCACCACCCTGTTCGTGGAGGAGGAGCCGCGGATGCTTGCCGGCGGCGCGGATCTACCGGTGCTCGCGGTATCGTTTGGCCAGGGCCTGCAGATGACCAATATTCTGAAAGACCTGTGGACGGATTGGGGACGGGGAGTGCTCTGGTTGCCCCAGGACCGCCTCCGCGCCCACGGTCTGGCGCCGGGGCAATTGCACCCAGGTATGAGCCATCCCGGATTCACCGCCTTGTTGATGGAAATGATCGCGTTGGCAGCGCAGCACCTGCGCAACGCCCTGACCTTTACCCTACAGATCCCTGCCGAGCAGACCGGGATGCGGGATTTTTGTCTCTGGGCTATCGCCATGGCAGTGTTGACCTTGCGCCGCATTGCGGAAAACCCCAGCTTTTGTAGTAGCGACGAGGTCAAGATCAGCCGGGATACTGTGCGCAATGTCGTCTTGCTGTCGCGTCTGCTGCATCGCTTCGATCCCTTGCTGGATCTGACCTTCCGGGTGGCCGTCAAGCGTCTGCCGCAGGGGCAGTCATGCTGATGCCCAGCGCCCGCTACGGAGTGACGCGGCAGTTGTACGCGCCCCTGGAAAGAACGATTGCAGCTGCGCTCGCCGCACTACGCCGGCGGCAGGCGGAAGATGGGCACTGGTGCTTCGAATTCGAAGCAGACTGCACCATTCCCGCCGAATATATCCTGATGATGCACTATATGGACGAAATCGACGTCCCCTTGCAGCGCAAGATTGCGGTGTATCTGCGGCGGCACCAGGCAGAGCATGGCGGTTGGCCCCTGTATTATGGTGGGGGCTTCGACATGAGTGCCTCGGTAAAGGCCTACTATGCCCTCAAGCTTGCCGGAGACGCCCCCGAGGCGCCGCATATGCGTCGGGCCCGGGCGGCCATTCTCGCGCACGGGGGGGCAGAGCGCGCCAATGTCTTCACGCGCATCACCCTGGCCTTGTTCCGTCAGGTACCTTGGCGTGCCGTCCCCTTCATCCCCGTGGAAATCCTGCTCTTTCCCCGCTGGTTTCCGATGCACATCTACAAGGTGGCATCGTGGTCGCGCACGGTCATGGTGCCCCTCTTCATCCTTTGCAGTCTCAAGGCGCAGGCGAAGAATCCCACGGGTATCGGTATCGCGGAACTTTTTCGCGAGGCGCCATTCGCAATCCGCGACTATTTTGCCTGTGCGCGCAAAGGTATTGTTGCTCGGGTGTTTCTCGCCGGAGATCGTCTTGGGCGGGCAGTCGAGCCATTTATTCCCGGTGTTCTGCGTCGAGCTGCCATCCGTCGCGCCGAGGCCTGGTTTACCGTGCGCCTGAATGGAGTGCATGGGGTGAACGGTATATTCCCCGCCATGGTCAACGCCCACGAGGCTCTCGCCCTGCTGGGATATGCGGAAGACCATCCCTACCGACAACAGACGCGGCAGGCCTTACGTAACCTGCTCGTCGAACGCGTCCATGAGGCATACTGCCAGCCCTGCGTCTCGCCGGTCTGGGACACCTGCTGGGGGTTGCGCGCCTTGCTCGAGATCGCGCCCGAGCCTGACGAAAATGCCTTGGCTGCCATGCGCTGGCTCCTCGACCGGCAGATCACCGATGCTCCGGGAGACTGGCAGTTCAGTCGCCCAGATCTGCCAGGCGGTGGTTGGGCTTTTCAGTACGAAAACTCTTATTATCCGGACCTGGACGATACGGCAGCGGTGGCCTGGACCTTGCTCCTGGCTGGCCGGCCGGAAGACCGACCGGCGTTGGAACGGGCCGCAGACTGGCTGGTGGGTATGCAGTCACGCAATGGCGGTTTTGGCGCCTATGATGTCGATAATACCCACTACTATCTGAATCAGATTCCTTTTGCCGATCACAAAGCGCTGCTGGACCCGCCGACGGCCGATGTCAGTGGGCGGGTATTGACCTTTCTTGCTGCCCTCGCTCGTCCCCAGGACCGCCCGGCCATCGAACGGCTCGTGCACTACTTGTTGGCGCAACAGGAGGCCAATGGCTCCTGGTTTGGTCGCTGGGGCACCAATTACATCTATGGCACCTGGTCGGTGCTCCTAGCGTTTTCCGAGTTGCGGTACAGCGCCCTGCAGCCCGCCATGCAACGGGCCGCGGATTGGTTGCGGAGCGTGCAGCAGGCGGACGGAGGTTGGGGCGAGAGCAACGACTCCTATTTCGATCCTGGACTTGCCGGCCAGGGGCAAGCGTCGACGGCTGCCCACACGGCCTGGGCCTGTCTGGCCCTGATGGCGGCGGGTGACAGCAACAGCGAGGCCCTGCGGCGCGGCATCCAATGGCTGCAGGAACAGCAGAGTGAAGATGGCGAATGGCATGATCCCTGGGTCAACGCCCCTGGCTTCCCGCGAGTTTTCTACATTACCTACCACGGGTACAAACTGTATTTCCCTTTATGGGCTCTCAGCCGCTATCAAAACCTGCAGGCCGGCGTCTAGGTCTGGTCGTCGCCCTCGCGGTCGAGGCCAAGGCATTGGGGCTGCCAGCCTCGCCCATGGGTAAGGTGCACTCCTGCACGGATGGGCATCTTGCCGTTCTTTCCGGGATGGGACCCGAGGCCGCAGCAGAGGCGGGTCGAGCGCTCCTGGCAGCGGGAGCCGAGGCCCTGCTGAGTGTAGGCACCGCCGGCGCCTTGCGGGGGGACTTGCAAGCGGGTGATCTTTGTATTCCCCGGCAAGTTCTCTGGCGGGAGGACGCGTACTCTGCGGATGAAGTTTTGGCAAGTCATTTTCTCGCCCGGCATCCGCAGGCACGGCGGGAGAGCTTGCTGTCGCTTGCCCAGATGCTGGTCGATCGGCAAAGCAAAGCGGTCTATGCCCAGCAGGCGCTCGCCGTGGATATGGAGAGCGGCGCGCTGGCCGCACTGGCAAAGGCCGAGGGGCGTCCCTTTCTCGCCTTGCGCGTCATCGTCGACAGTATCGATGCTGTCGTGCCCGACGCCGTGCGCTTCGGCGTCGATGCCGTCGGTAGTCCGCGTTTGCCCGGGTTTCTTTGGCTGCTGCTGCGTCGCCCGCAGGATCTGCCGCGGCTGCTTAGGCTCGGCGGACAAATGCAGCGGGCCGCTGCCACCCTGCGGCAACTGCGCAGCGAATGGGAAAGTGGAGAATTGCGATGCGGGCACTGATTACCGGCGCCTCTGGTTTTGTGGGTGCAGCAGTATTGCGGCGCTTGACCCTGGAGGGAGTCCCGGTGCGCGTTCTGGCTCGCGCCGGCGCGGATGACAGCGCGTGGAAAAATTTGCCGGACGCCGAACGGGTGGAGGGCGATCTCTGTGATCCGGCCAGCCTGCAGCAGGCGGTGGCGGGCTGCCGTTGGGTCTTCCATGTAGCCGCGGATTATCGCCTCTGGGTGCCGGATCCCGAACCCATGTATCAGGCCAATGTCGCTGGGACCGAGGCGTTGCTGCGCGCCGCCCTGGATGCCGGTGTGGAACGTATCGTCTACACCAGCAGCGTCGCGGTGCTGGGCCTGCGCGACGATGGGCAACCGAGCGATGAAGAAACTCCATCCACTCTGGCAGACATGATCGGTCACTACAAACGCAGCAAGTTTCTCGCTGAGGAGCGGGTGCGCGCCTTGTGTCGTGAGGAGGGCGCGCCGATCGTCATCGTCAATCCCTCCACTCCCATCGGTCCCGAGGATCGCAAGCCGACGCCGACCGGGCGCATGGTGCTCGAGGCGGCAGCCGGGCGTATGCCCGCTTATGTCGATACCGGTCTCAACGTCGTGCATGTGGATGATGTGGCGCTGGGGCATTGGCTTGCCTTGCAGCAGGGGAAGCCGGGCGAACGCTATATTCTCGGGGGTGACAATCTGTCGCTGCAGGCCATCCTCACCCGCATCAGCGGCTTGACCGGGCGACCCTCGCCGCGCCTGCGTCTGCCGCGTCGCCTGTTGTACCCGATAGCCTGGGGCTCCGAGGCCTGGGTGCGCTGGCGTAGCCGCGGCTTGCCGCTGGTCAGTACGGATGAGTTGCGTATGGCCGCACATCGCATGTATTTCGACTCGCGCAAAGCCGAACAGCAGCTTGGCTATACCCATCGCCCGGCGAGGAGGCCTTGCGCGATGCCGTGGCCTGGTTTGCCGAGCATCGCTATTTCTGACCTCGTGCTGATCGCTGCGTACTTTTTTGCTGCAATCGCTGGCGTTTCCTGTATCTACTGGGCCCTCGCCTGGTGGCAGATGGAGACTTGGCGTCCGCAGTTACCCGAGGACGCAGGGCCGCTTTCATCACCGGACGCATTTGGGGTCAGTATCATCAAGCCCTTGCACGGTGTTGAGCCGGAGCTGTCCGCCAACCTGCAGAGTTTTCTGACGCAGCACTATCCTCGTTTCGAGATGATTTGCGGGGTTCAGGATTCTGTCGATCCTGTTTTGCCGCTCCTTGATGGATTCCGGAGACAACCGGCTTTGCGGGTTGTGCAACACACAACGACACTGGGCAGTAACCCCAAGGTCAATAATCTGGCGGGTATCATTGCCCAGGCGAGCTATCCGGTTTTGGTATTGGCCGACGCGGACATTCGCGTCGGACCGGGCTATCTGGCGTGTCTGGTGCGGGAGCTGACCGTGCCCGAGGTGGGAGTGGTCAGCTGTCTCTATCGGGCGCGTCCCATTTCCGGTTTTTCCTCGCAGCTTTTGGCCGTGCAGATCCAAGAGCATTTTTTGCCGTCGGTGCGCCTTGCCGCAGCGCTCGGGCCTAATATTTATTGCGGTGGTGCAACGATTGCCGTGCGCCGCGAGTCCTTCGATGCGCTGGGTGGTTGTGCCGCCCTCGCCAATGAATTGGCTGATGACTATGCCCTGGGAGCCAGGATACGGGCCTTGGGTTACCGCAGCGCGTTGAGCAACTACGTGGTCGAGACGCTGGTGGCAGAAGACGGATTCGCAGCCTTCTACGCCCATGCCCTGCGTTGGGCGCGCACTACCCGCGCCGTGCAACCCTGGGGGCATACCTTTTCATTTTTGACCTATCCGCTTCCTCTGGTACTGATGGCTGCCGCATTTTGGCAGGGATGGGCCTGGAGTACGGTGGCGCTGGTCGCGTGCCTGCGCCTCGTGTACCATTGGCGGATTGGACGAAAATTGCGATCGCCGTTGTCGGCGATGGCGGTGTTGTTGGCGGACATCCTGGGTCTGTGGATCTGGGCGCACGCGCAAATCGCCGGAAAGGTACGCTGGCGAGGTCGCAATTTTTCCATCGATGCCCACGGGCAAATGCATGACGGAGTACAGCGATGACCATGAAAACCTTGTTCCTGCAGGCGCCTTCCTTTGAAGGGTTTGATGGGGGAGCGGGCTCCCGCTACCAGGCCAAGCGCGAAATTCGCTCTTTCTGGTTTCCCACCTGGCTGGCCCAGCCGGCAGCCATGATTCCCGGCAGTCGTTTGCTCGACGCCCCGCCGGCCGATATTACCGTGGATGAGACCTTGCGCATTGCTGCCAGCTACGAGTTATGCATCATTCACACCAGTACTCCTTCCTTTCCTTCCGACGTCCGCATGGCGGAAATGCTTAAGGCGCATTACCCCAAGATGATGATCGGCTTGGTTGGTGCCAAGGTCGCAGTGGAGCCCGAGGAGTCCCTGCAGGCATCGCCAGCCATCGATTTCGTAGCGCGGGAAGAGTTCGATTATACGCTGAAGGAGATCGCCGAGGGGCGTCCGCTAGCGGAAGTGGACGGTATCAACTACCGCGACAGTAATGGGTTGCTGGTGCGTACTCCCGATCGCGCCATGATCGAGGATATGGATGCCTTGCCCTTCGTTTCAGAAGTATACAAGCGCGACCTGCACATCGAAGACTACTTCATCGGCTACCTGAAGCACCCCTACATCTCTTTTTACACCGGGCGTGGCTGTCGCTCCCAGTGCACCTTCTGCCTTTGGCCGCAGACGGTCGGTGGTCATCGCTACCGCACCCGCAGTGCCGCCAGTGTCATCGAGGAAGTAAAGTACATCCAGAAGGCCTTCCCGCAGGTGCAGGAAGTCTTTTTCGATGACGATACCTTTACCGACGATCGTCCGCGTGCGGAGGAGATCGCCCGTGGCCTCGGCAAGCTCGGCGTCACCTGGTCCTGCAACGCCAAGGCCAACGTCCCCTACGACACCCTCAAGGTGCTGCGCGATAATGGCCTGCGCCTGCTGCTGGTCGGCTATGAGTCGGGCAACCAGCAGATTCTCAACAACATCAAGAAAGGCCTGAAGGTAGAGGCGGCGCGTAAGTTCACCGCCGACTGCCACAAACTCGGCATCGCCATTCATGGCACTTTCATTTTGGGATTGCCTGGCGAAACCAAAGAGACGATTCAGCAAACCATCCAGTTTGCCAAGGAAATCAATCCGCATACCATCCAGGTTTCCCTGGCGGCACCGTACCCCGGCACCTACCTCTATAACCAAGCCAAGGAACAGGGCTGGCTTACCGAAGAGGATGAGGCGCATCTGGTCAACGACCGGGGTGTGCAGATCAGTCCCATGAGTTATCCCCACCTCAATCACACCGAAATTTTTGATTCCGTTGAGGTGATGTACAAGAAATTCTACTTCCGTGCGGGCAAGATCGCAGAAATTACCGGAGAGATGCTGCGTAGTTCGCAAATGATGAAACGTCGCCTGCGGGAGGGGGTGGAGTTTGTGCGCTTTCTTCGTCAGCGGCATGGCTGAGTGTGGCGACCGAACGAAAAGTCATTTTCAATGCAGATGATTTCGGCCTGGATACTTCCGTAAATGCCGCAGTTGCGTCTGCGCATCAACACGGGGTGCTCAATAGCGCAAGTTTGATGGTCTCGGCCGCGGCGGCTTCTGAGGCCATACAGCTTGCGCGGAATCTGCCTGATCTTGGAGTTGGTTTGCATTTGACTCTGGTGGATGGTTATCCGGTATTGCCTGCGGCGCAGGTTCCTGATCTGGTCGATGCCCATGGTCGTTTTGCCGCAGACCTCTGGCGTCGCGGCGTGCGCTATTTTTTTCTGCCGCAGGTGCGGCGCCAGCTCGCTGCCGAAATCGCCGCTCAATACGCGGCCTTTGCCGACAGCGGTCTGCGTCTCGATCATGTGAACGCGCACAAGCACTTGCACGCCCATCCTACTGTGTTGCACCTACTCATCGAAATTGGCAAGCGCTTTGCCTTGCGTGCAGTACGCATTCCGCGGGAGCCGTTGGCACTGGCGCGGCAGCTGGCGCCAGTGACGGGTAGCGCCGCATTGGGCGCGCGGTTATTGCTGCCCTGGGTTGCGCGTATGCGGCGCGTCATCCGCTCGCAAGGGCTCTTCTGCAACGATCTCTTGCTGGGACTGCAGTCCACTGGACAGATGGACGCTAACCGACTGCAGCGTGCCCTCGCCGTGGCTCCGGCAGGGCAGGTGACGGAGCTGTATTTTCACCCCGCGCAGGAACAGACCGCGCAACTGCGGCAACTGATGCCAGACTATCGGCCCGCGGCAGAGTGGCGGGCGCTCTGTGCGCCAGAACTCGCGGCAAATCTGCGCGCCCAGGGTATTCGTACCGGAACCTATCATGATTTCGCCTGCGGCTGAGCGCTTTCTCGCGCGCTTTGGCGAGTGGTACATGCGCCGCATTTGTATGCTCATGGCCTTCTCGGTCCGCCATGCCAAAGCGGTTTTTCTCTTTTTTGTCCTCCTGCTCTTGGCGTCGCTCGCCTACATTGCCACCCATTTCGCGATGAATACCAACACCAGCGATGTGTTGTCTCGTGATCTGCCGTTTCAGAAACGTGAAATCGCCTACCAAAAGGTCTTTCCCCAGGATCGCGACAGTATCGTCGTCGTTCTGCAGGGAAAAGACGCGAGCGCGACGGCGAACGCTGTTGGGCGTCTACAAAGCTGGCTGGAAGCGCATCCCAAATATTTCCGCAGTGTTTATGTTCCGGGCGGTGGCAAATTCTTTGCCCAGAATGGCTTGTTATATCTGTCCGAACAGCAGGTGCGGGAGTTTGCGCAGCGGATCACGGCGGCGCAGCCATTGATTGCCAGCCTTTCTGCCAACCCCAGTCTGGCAGGTATGAGTGATCTGCTTATAGAGGCAGCGCAGCAGAGTCTGCACGGCAACGTCGATATTCAAGGTCTCGTACCCGTATATGATGCCTTTGCGCAAAGTATCGATGCGCAGCTGACCGGGCATCCGCAGCAGATTAATTGGGCCAAGTTGATGGGTGGCGGTTTGGGACATCTAGGACCCCAGCAGCGCTTTGTCATTATCGAGCCAATCCTGAATTATGGCAGTCTGCAGCCAGCCGAGGCCTCCATCCAGTTCTTGCGCAAGGGTCTGGAGACCTTGCACATCGACGCAGCGCATGGACTGAAGGTGGGGATCACCGGCCAGGCAGTACTGGATGCAGAGCAACTGAAAACCGTCAGCGAAGGGGCGTTTACCTCCCTGGCCATCACTTTCGGCCTGGAGATCCTGCTTCTCATCATTGCGTTGCGCAGCACCCGTCTGGTCGTCGGGGTGCTCGTCAATCTCATCGCGGGTATCGTTCTCACTACCGCCTGGGCATTGCTGGTGATTGGTCCGTTCAACCTGATTTCTGTGTCTTTTGCCATTTTATTCATTGGGTTGGGTGTCGATTTTGGTATCCAGTTCAGCCTGCGCTTTCGCGAGGAGCTCTTCAACGGTGCGAGCCACGAAGAGGCCATGAAGCGCGTTTCCCGCGGTCTGGGCGCAGCCCTGTCACTTGCAGCAGTCGCGGCAGCCATCAGTTTTTTCGCCTTTGTTCCTACCAGTTATGCTGGCATTGTCGATCTGGGGCTGGTTTCCGGTGCCAGCATGTTGATTGGTCTATTCCTCACCCTTACCCTGCTGCCGGCCTTTCTCACCCTCTGGCGGGTCTCGGCAACGGCGCGGAAACACGTAGATTTTCCCCACTTTCATCGGGTGCCTACCCTGGCGCGGCATCCCATTCACCGCTACGCCTGGCTGATACTCGCAGTGGTTGCCGTGCTTGCGGTCGCTGCAATACCAGCGGCGCTGCAGGTTCGCTTTGACTTCAATCCGCTACACATGATCGATCAGAACGCGGAGGGGGTAAAGGTTTTTGAGGAATTGCTTGCCAATCCGGATACGGCACCCTATCGCATCGAGGTTCTCGCAAAAAATCTGGATGAGGCACAAGCCATCGCCAAGCGACTGGAAAAGGTGCCGACGGTTGCCCGGGCGTTGACCATTGCTGACTATATCCCGCAAGACCAGGGGCCAAAACTCGCTATTCTCAACAACCTGCAGATCCTCGTACCACCATTCTCGCTGCTGATGCCTGCCAGTTTGACGCCGCCCGCATCGGATACGGCGCAGAAAATGGAGAAGCTACAAGAGAAGTTGCAGGAATTGGCCGCCAAGGACGAGGGCGCGCAAGGACGGGCGGCCGGCAAGCTAGCGAACGCACTGGGGCGCTTCCTGGCTGTAAATGCGCAGAATCCTCAGGCGCTGGCGTCGCTGCAGACCTCTCTGCTTGGCACCTTGCCAGGCGAACTGCATCAGTTGGGCGAGGCGCTCCTGGCCTCGCGGGTAAGCATCGACAATTTGCCGGCGGACTTACGCAGTCGCTACCTCGCCGCTGATGGGCAGGCGCGGGTAGAAGTCTTTCCCAAGGCGGATCTGACCAATAATCAGAAGATGCTGCAATTTGTCTCCACGGTGCTGCAGGCGGAGCCGCGTGCCGTTGGCGCGCCGGTGATGTTGGTGCAAGGGGGAGAGGCGGTATTGGGCGCCTTTCAGGAGGCGACCTACATCGCCATTGCGGGTATCGCCCTACTGCTTTTGCTGTCGCTGCGCCGCTACCGCGACATGTTGCTGATCGTTCTGCCTTTGCTGTTGGCAGCGCTGTTTACAGTGGCCGCAATGTCACTATTGGGTGTCAGTTTCAATCTCGGCAATATCATCGTCTTGCCGCTCCTCGTAGGTCTAGGGGTGGCATTTGGCATCTATATCGTGTTGCGCTGGCGCAGTGGGGTCGATGCTGCACATCTGTTGCAAACGTGCACGCCCATGGCGGTATTTTTCAGTGGCCTCACTACCCTTAGTGCCTTTGGTAGTATGGCGCTGTCCGTCGACCCGGGTATGGCGAGCCTGGGAGACGCCCTGAGTATCGCGCTCGCGGTGGTCCTGCTCTGCATTCTGGTCGTGCTGCCAGCACTTTTGCTCCTCTTTACCCCCTCACCGCGTGAGGAAGGAATCGCGCAGGATGAGGGCAGCTGATCTTTCCTCTTTCTCTCACCGGGGCATAGGCAGCGCCGCACTACTTTCCCTCGGGCTCCTGTTCACCGTCTGGCTGGTCTGGCACGAGGGAGCACGGGGAATATTTTCCATATTGCAGCAAAGCTCCTGGCTGATCTGGCTGCTGTTGCCCGCCCATGCCTTGGTGATTGCTTTGGATGCGATGAGTTGGCGCTGGCTCCTTGCCTCGGTGCCCGGGCGCCCGGCCTTGCCTAGGTTGACTTGGCTGGCCCTACTGCGCGAGGCCGTCAATGGCCTGCTGCCCGTTGCCCGTGTGGGCGGCGAATTTGTCGGTATCCGCCTACTGGCACGTATGGGTGTTTCGCTGGTGCAGGCAGCGGCCAGCGTGGTGGTAGAGGTCAGTCTGACCTTGCTCAGTCAGTTTTTATTTGTCCTCCTCGGTGTCGTCCTTCTACTGGATCGGGCGGGCGGCGTGAAGTTGCTATGGGAGATCTTCTACGCTATGCTCGGGGCCTTGCCGGTCTTGGCTTTGTTGTTCTGGTTGCAGGGTCGTGTCGGCCTCTTTCATATGTTACATACAGTGTTGGGTCGCGTAAGTGGCGGCCGCGATTTTTCGGTCCTGATTGGCGATCCGCGGCAACTGGACGCAGAGATTCTGCTGATTTATCGACGGCGCTGGACATTGCTCTGGGCAAACTTCTGGCAACTGGCAGGGCTCTTTGCCGGTGCTGGCGAAGTCTGGCTGAGTTTCTTGCTCCTGCATCGTCCCATTCCCGTGTCTGCTGCCGTACTTCTGGAGAGTTTGGGGCAAGCCCTGAGAAGTGTGGCATTCTTCATGCCCTCAGCGCTGGGCGTTCAGGAAGGGGGGTTCGTACTCTTTGGCGCAGTCGTTGGCGTTGGACCGGAGCTGGCCCTGGCCTATTCGCTCCTGCGTCGTTTCCGTGAATTGGCTCTCGGACTACCTTTGCTGATTTCCTGGTATGTTTGGGAGGGCCAAGGCTTGCGAAAAAAAATGGTTAGGAAGACAAGGTCTCAAGAGGAGGGCGCATGAGCGTAGTGATGGGAGAGATGGGCGCGAAAAGTCATCGGGAACTGTTTTGTGAGTTTTTTCGCGCTACCCACATCGACTTTGATCCGGCCAGGATCGACTGGCCTGATCTGGATCCTGCGGCGGAGCAGCGCTTGAAGTCCCTGCCGTTCTGGGGAGAAGCAGTGGCCACGGAGAGTGTCACCGCACGTATGGTGCAGCATATGGCCGACGCCGAGAGGGATCCTCTGGTCAAGGCAGCAATTGCCCTGGACGGTTTCGAGGAGCGCCGGCACGCCGAACTCTTGCAGGCGTTGGTGAATCACTACGGCATTGCGATTCCGCCCATGCCGACCCCACCACCCATTCGTGATCCGTATTGGGAATTCCTCTTTACCGGTTATGGGGAATGTCTCGACTCTTATTTCGCCTTTGGTCTCTTTGCGGCAGCGCGCGATTCGGGCTTTTTCCCGGAGGCGTTGGTACAGATTTTTGACCCGATCATGCAAGAGGAAGCGCGGCATATTATTTTCTTTATCAACTGGTTACATTGGTACCGTCAGCAACTGCCCTGGTGGAAGAAGATTCAGCTGGAATTTCGACGCCTCCAAGTAATCGCTCTGCAGGCCTGGGCGCGCATCCAGACGGCGCGCGGGATGGGTAATGGGGGAGAGGAAAACTTTACGATGACTGGGCATGAGCAAGTCAGTCAGGACATGAGTCTCACCAAGCTCCTTGCTCTCTGCCGCAGCGAAAACGAGCGACGCTTTGCCCCGTATGACGCGCGTTTGCTGCGCCCCAAGTTGGCTCCGCGCATCGCCAATTTTCTGTTTTTCTTTCTATCGCGCAGAAAAACGGCGTAACGAAAAGGTGCTTGGGTAACATACGCTACGGTATGTTATACTTGGTACATGAATTCTATTGCCCGGGCATAAAACCCCGAGGAAAGGAGTAAGCTGGAAATGGCAGTGCCACTTATACAGAGTTATCGCGTAGGCCGGTATATCATCGGTCAGAAATTGCGTGGTAACCGCCGTTATCCCTTGGTGCTCATGCTGGAGCCGCTGTTTCGTTGTAATCTGGCCTGTGCTGGTTGCGGCAAGATCGATTACCCCGATGAGATTCTGGACAAGCGACTTTCCGTGGAAGAATGTATCGGCGCGGCCGAGGAGTGTGGTGCGCCCATCGTCTCCATCGCCGGCGGGGAGCCGCTCATCCATAAGGATATGCCCGAGATCGTTGCCGGTCTCGTGCAACGCAAACGCTTCGTATACCTGTGCACCAATGCCCTGCTGCTGAAGAAGCGTATGGGAGACTATCAACCGTCGCCCTACCTGACTTTCTCGGTACACCTGGACGGCAATGAGCATCGCCATGATGATTCCGTCTGTCAGCCGGGAACCTACAAGCGAGCGGCAACGGCTATTCGTGAGGCGGTGGAAAAGGGTTTCCGGGTGACAGTCAACTGCACCTTGTTTCAGGGCGAGGGCGCGGAGGAGGTCGCAAACTTCCTGGATGACTGTAAAGCGCTCGGCGTGGAGGGGGTAACGATCTCCCCTGGCTTCAATTATGAGCGTGCGCCGCAGCAGGAAGTCTTCATCAAGCGGCAGGCGTCACGGCAGCTCTTCCGCGACATCTTCCGTATTGGCAAGGAGCGCAAGGCCAAGTGGAAGTTTAACCAATCTAGCCTGTTTCTGGATTTCCTTGCCGGTAACCAGACCTATCAATGCACGCCTTGGGGAAATCCGACGCGCAACATCTTTGGCTGGCAGAAGCCCTGTTATCTCCTCGTCAGCGAAGGCTATGCCCCCAGTTTTCGTGCGCTGATGGAGGAAACTCCGTGGGAGCGTTACGGGGTGGGAAACAACAGCAAGTGTGACCAGTGTCAGGTGCACTCGGGCTTTGAGCCAACGGCAGTGAACGATACCTTTGCGCATCCGCTTAAAGCACTGAGGGTGTCCTTGTTTGGGCCGAAGACTCGAGGTCCGATGGCGCCAGACATGCCTTCCAGCCCTCCGAACCCGGGATCGGAAAGACCTGTGTTCCCATTGCGGGTAGAGCGCTGATTCGCTGAAGTGCTTGCAAAGGAGATTTTTATGTTTCGTGGCATCCGATTGATCCTGCCAGTCTTGGCTCTAGGCTTGGTATCCGCGGGTAGTAGTCCCGCTGCCTGGGCAGATGCAGCCAGCGGTCAGACGGCGGCACTGAGCAGTCCCAAGGCGACGATCGAGAATCTGGATAATGCCCTCATCGCCACCATGAAGGCCGGCAAAGCTGCTGGTTATCAGGGGCGGTACAAAATTATCGCCCCTGTCGTGGAGAAGACCTTTGATTTTCAGCGGATTGGCGAGTTGGCGTTGGGGTCGGACTGGGGCAAGCTCAATG
Source organism: Acidithiobacillus sp. TH-A67 (assembly GCF_057473545.1). NCBI lineage: Bacteria > Pseudomonadati > Pseudomonadota > Acidithiobacillia > Acidithiobacillales > Acidithiobacillaceae > Acidithiobacillus > Acidithiobacillus sp. TH-A67. Next base: position 23,203 of record NZ_JBYCKU010000003.1, on the reverse strand, counting down.
CGGATCAGCAAAAGCAGTTTGTGAAGGTGCTACGCGAGTATACCGCCGCGACCTACGCTGGCCGTTTTGATGGTTACGATGGCGAGCACTTTGCCGTTGTTGAGGTGCAGCAGTTGCGCCCGGGCACCATGGGGGTTTTTACGACCTTCACGACGAAAAATGGCCGAGTGCATCGCTTTGACTACCTGCTCGAGCAGGCTGGTGGAAAAGATTGGAAAATCATTAACGTCGTTGCCGACGGCGTCAGCGACCTGTCGCTCAAGCGTTCGGAATACACGACAATGATCGAGAGTAAGGGCTTCCCGGCACTGCTTGCGCATCTGCGAAAGGAAATCCAGGACTACGCATCCGGGAGTAGCTCGTGATCGTCCGCCGTCTGGTTCTTCTGCTCGGTCTCGTTGCTTCCCTTGGCTTGAGCGGCTGCGCGACCATGCATGGCCCCGCAAGTACTTCTTCTGGGGCGAATGACCCCCTAGAGCCGGTCAACAAGCCCATTTTTAACGCTAATTTATGGCTGTTCCGCAATGTGTTGAGCCCCGTGAATAAGGGCTATAAGGCCGTTACTCCCAAATTCTTCCGCATCAGTGTCAGCAATGTCTTCGCCAATGCCGACATGCCCTATATCTTCCTCAACGATTTTCTACAGGGACGGGTGCAGCCGGGAATGGAAGGCCTGAGTCGTTTTTTGGTCAATACCATTTTCGGCTTGGGCGGTATTTTTGATGTCGCCAATAAGCTCGATCTTCCCAAGCAGGATAATGGCTTTGGCGTGACGCTGGGGGTATGGGGAGTGCCACAGGGACCGTATCTGGTCTTGCCATTTTATGGTCCCAGTTCGCTGCGCAACCTGCCCGGTATGGCGCTGGCGATTTTTGTTGCGCCCCCGTATTATTTTTCGAGCAGCAATGCGCAGTGGGCGTGGGGCGGGATGGGCGTAATCAACACCAGCTATGTGAATGCACCGCAGGTGAAAATGGTGGAAGATGCCGTCAACCCCTATATCTTTGCCCGCAATGCCTGGGAGCAGCATGAGCAGTTTCTGATCGATGGTGGTAAGGTGAACAAGAATCAGTTGTTGCAAGGTTTGGATTTGCCGCCGCCGACTGCAGGGACGGCTTCCGCTGCTAAGCTACCGTGAAGGGAGAAAATTTGGATACGGAAATGGTCAAGCGCATCGCGCAGTTGAGTCGTATTGCCTTGCCAGATAACGAGTTGCCGCAGATGGCCAGGCAGCTGGAGCGGATTTTTTCGCTGGTGGCGGAGATGCAGTCCGTGCCCACGGAGGGAGTCGAGCCGATGGCACACCCGCTGGATTTGCGGCAGCCGTTGCGACCCGATGAATTGCGGCAGGAATGCTTGTCCCGAGAAGATTTGATGGCTTCGGCGCCACGCGCGCAGGACGGGCTATTTTTGGTTCCCAAGGTTATTGAATAAGGTTTGGTCATGGAACTCCACCAGATGGGCGTTGCGGAGCTCTCGGCAGGATTGCGCAACAAGGATTTTTCGGCGGTGGAGCTCAGCTCTACCCTGTTGCAGCGCCTGCGGCAAGCGCAGGATTCGCTCAATGCGTGCATTACCATTAGCGAAGAACCAGGGCTGGAGCAGGCCCGCGCTGCGGATCAACGCCGTGCACAAGGCGATAGTGCCCCCCTGCTGGGGATTCCCTTGGCGCACAAGGATATCTTTTGTACCCGCGGGCAACGTACGACCTGTGGATCGAAGATGCTGGCGGAGTTTGTCTCTCCGTACGACGCCACGGTGGTCCAGCGTTTTCAGAAAGCGGGTATGGTGACTCTGGGCAAACTCAACATGGACGAGTTTGCCATGGGCTCGTCCAACGAAACCAGCTTCTTCGGTGCGGTGCGCAATCCCTGGGACCTTACCCGGGTTCCGGGTGGTTCTTCGGGCGGTTCGGCGGCCGCGCTGGCGGCGCGTCTGCTGCCTGCCGCTACCAGTACCGACACGGGCGGTTCCATCCGCCAGCCAGCGGCGTTCTGTGGAGTGACTGGCCTGAAGCCGACCTACGGGCGCGTATCCCGCTACGGGATGATTGCCTTTGCTTCGAGCCTTGACCAAGGGGGGCCGATGGCGCGTTCGGCTGCCGACTGTGCCCTGCTCATGGACGTCATGGCCGGTCACGATCCGCTTGACTCTACCAGCCATCCGCAGGCCGCCGGACGCTTTTCGGCAGCCTTGGGGCGCAGCGTGAAGGGTCTGCGTATTGGGGTTCCGGAGGAATTTTTCGGTGAGGGACTGGATCCCGAGGTGGCGCAGGCCGTGCAAGAAGCCATTCAGTGGTATGTTCGGGAGGGCGCGGAAATTCGACCGGTGCACCTACCCAATAATGTCCATGCCGTCAGTACCTACTATGTCCTGGCGCCGGCCGAGGCTTCCAGCAACTTATCCCGCTTCGATGGGATCCGCTACAGCCATCGCAGCGGCTCGGCTGTCGATTTGCAAGATCTCTACTTGCTGTCGCGCTATGAGGGCTTCGGTCCCGAGGTGCGCCGCCGTATTCTGGTCGGCAGTTACGTGCTCTCCGCTGGCTACTACGATGCCTACTATCGCAAGGCGCAGCAGCTTCGTGCTCTGATCCGTGAGGATTTTCGCCGTGCCTTTGCCGAGGTGGATGTGATCATGGGCCCGACCACTCCAACTCCCGCCTTCGCCTTGGGGGCCAAGAGTGCCGATCCGGTAGCCATGTATCTCGCCGATATCTACACTATCGCGGTGAATCTGGCGGGTATTCCCGCCCTGAGTTTGCCTTGTGGCTTCAGTAAGGCAGGGTTGCCCATCGGTCTGCAGATCATGGGAAATTACTTTGCAGATGAGTTGATTCTCGGCCTTGGGGACGCCTACCAGCGGGATAGTGATTGGCACCAGCAAGAGCCAGGCTGGGAGGAGCAATGAGCATGGCCTGGGAAGTCGTCATCGGGCTTGAGGTGCATGTGCAGCTCAACACCCGCAGCAAGATCTTTTGCGCTTGTTCTACCGCGTTCGGCGCAGAGCCCAACGCGCATACCTGTCCCGTTTGTCTGGCCATGCCCGGAGCACTGCCAGTACTGAATGAGGCTGCTGTCGACAAAGCTATAGCCTTTGGCCTGGCCATTGGCGCCGAGCTTAACCACCGCAGTGTCTTTGCGCGAAAAAACTACTTCTATCCGGATCTGCCGAAGGGCTATCAGATCAGTCAGTACGAAATCCCCATTGTCGGGCGTGGACATCTCGATGTTTTGCTGCCGGATGGAAGCGAAAAACGCATCAACATTACCCGAGCGCATCTCGAAGAAGACGCCGGCAAGTCTCTGCATGAGGCCTACGCGGGCGAGTCGGGCATTGATCTCAACCGTGCCGGAACGCCGTTATTGGAGATCGTCTCGGAGCCGGATATGCGCTCTGCGGTGGAAGCCGTCGCGTATCTGAAAAAGCTGCATGCCTTGGTGCGCTATCTCGATATTTCTGACGGCAATATGCAGGAAGGTTCCTTTCGTTGTGACGCAAACGTGTCCCTGCGGCGTCCCAGTGAACCCTTCGGCACCCGGGCCGAGATCAAAAATCTCAACTCCTTTCGTTTCCTGGAAAAGGCGATTAGCTACGAAATTCTGCGGCAGCAGGACATCCTCGAGGCGGGCGGTAAGGTCGTGCAAGAAACCCGCCTCTTCGATGCCAATCATGGCGAAACGCGCTCCATGCGCAGCAAGGAAGAGGCAAACGATTACCGCTATTTCCCAGATCCCGATCTTCTCCCTTTGCAGTTGGAGGAAAAGCGCATCGAGCGGGTTCGCGTTGCGCTGCCGGAGCTGCCGGATGCACGTAAGGCTCGCTTCATCGAACAATATGGCTTACCAGTCTACGATGCTGCGGTGCTGACGGCCGCGCGGGAGTTGGCGGATTATTATGAAATCGTCGCTACAGGTCAGGATGCCAAGCTGGCGGCCAACTGGGTAATGGGAGAATTGCTTGGGGCACTGAACAAAGCGGGTCTGGAGATTGATTCCTGTCCTGTCGCCGCAGAAGAGTTGCGGCAATTGCTGGCACGCATCGCCGATCAGACAATTTCTGGAAAAATTGCCAAGGAAATTTTCGAAATCCTCTTTGCAGAAGGGGGCTCGGTGGATGCAATCATCGATGCGCGTGGCCTGCGCCAAATTACCGATAGCTCTGCCATCGTTGCCATGATCGACGAGATCATCCAGAAAAATCCACAGCAAGCTGCCGATTATCGCGCGGGAAAAGAAAAGCTCTTCGGATTTTTTGTGGGGCAGGTCATGAAGGCCAGCCAGGGAAAGGCCAACCCCGATCAGGTAAATGCCTTACTGCGGGAGCGCTTGCAGGCACAATAGAAAACGTCCGGCATTGTTGCCGGACGTTTCCGCCCAGTATCAGGATGCCGGAACCGTAGCCGGGACTTCCTTCACCAGTTTCAGGAACTCCGAGAACGGACCCATGTTTTCCATGGCCTCTATCTTAGGTCCCTTGAAGTTTAGGCGTCCAAACATCATCGCCATCATCGGGGAACCCATGTGATGCCAGTCGTGGGTAGTGGCCCACATTTTGTAGTCGTAGTCATAGTTGAGATCAGTAACCTTCACTGCGCCGCCGTATATACATTCGGCCTTGCCATCCTTGGGCGCAATTTCCAGTTGCACGGGCGGGGTCGATTTCATGGATGAATCGGAAATCTCCATGATTTTATAGCCCTTTCCACCGTTGTTCTTGATCCAGGATCCAGCTAGCTTGGTGGTCAGGGTGTCATTCTGATTCCAGGCAGAGCATAGCTCATTTGCCCATTCCGGCGACATGAAATCTGGGGCCGCCGCAAAAGCCAGGGCAGGTGCCGCAAGGATTGAACCGAGTACGGCAGACATCAACAAATTTTTGATCATCATCCTTCTCCTCTTCCCGCTTGTTGATAAAACTTCTTGAGTCTATAGCAAAACCGAAATGCGGGAAAACAACAGATTTTTATTTTGGAATAAGCCAGAAAGATAAAGAATATCAGTAGATTCTCAGAACCTGTCTATGCTCCCGATCGAGGATTAAAGAGCCTTTCATATTCGGCGATGGCAAAACGATCGGTCATGCCGGCAATGTAATCTGCCACTACCCGGGCACGGCGCCGCAGATCGCCAGGATGGTCCCGCAAAAAGCCTTGCTGTTTGCGCGGCAGGAGCTGCGGATCCGAAAAGAGCAGCTCGAAAATCTGTCCTACCGTGCGCTTCGCCTTTTCGGCTTGCCGATGCACCTGGGGATGGCGATAGAGATTCTGCATCAAGAAGCTTTTCAGGGAGCGAATGGCGCGTACCCTGTCTGGACTGTGGGCGGCGAGGGGTTCGCGGTATTGGCGTACGTCCGCAGGACTCTGAATTCCTGCGGCGGTGATCCGAGAGGAGGTATGTTCCACCAGATCGGTAATCAGCAGATTGATCAGGCGACGACCGGCTTCGTGCCGTAACACCGTGCGCGATGCCGTGGGATACCGCTGCGCGACTTCGCGGTAGATGGGGCCAAACATGCTTTCTTCGATGAGCGCATCGAGATTGAGCAGGCCGGCGCGCAAGCCGTCATCGATGTCGTGGTTGTTATACGCGATTTCGTCCGCCAGATTGGTGATCTGCGCCTCCAGGCTGGGCTGTTCGCCCTTGAGAAAGCGCTCGCCCACATCTCCCAGTTTCTCTGCACGATTGCGGCTGCAGTGTTTAAGTACCCCTTCGCGGGTCTCGAAGGTCAGGTTGAGACCTGGGAAGTCTCCGTAGCGCATCTCGAGCATGTCGACGACACGCAGAGACTGGATGTTGTGTTCAAAGCCGCCATAATCCGCCATGCAGGCGTTCAGGGCATCCTGTCCGGCATGGCCAAAGGGGGTGTGGCCCAGGTCATGGGCAAGGGAGATCGCCTCCACCAGGTCTTCATCCAGACCTAGCTGGCGGGCAATGGAGCGTCCAACCTGGCCCACTTCCAGGCTATGGGTGAGGCGGGTGCGGTAGAGATCGCCCTCGTGATTGACGAAGACCTGGGTCTTGTACTCCAGGCGGCGGAAGGCGGTGGAGTGAATGACGCGATCTCGATCGCGCTGGTATTCGCTGCGGCCCCCGGTCGGCTCGCTCTCAGCATGACGCCGCCCCCGGCTCTGCCCCGTTTGCGCTGCGTAACTGGCGAGGCCCCGCTCCATTTATGCGTGACTCTCCTGCAGAACCTGCTCCATGGTCTGGGCCAGCAGCGGCAGGCGGCGGGAGAAAAGCAGGTAGGCGGCGTCGGCGTACTGACGGATTTCGTACTGGGCATCGGGCTTGCGCCGCAGGCGGAAAAAGTTCATCAGGCTGCGGAAGTTCACGGTCCAGTAGACATCGGAATAGACCGCTACCGGCATCACGTTGCGCAATAGTTCCCGTGCCCGGCCACGGTAGGGATCGCGGCCGCTACTTTTGGCCGGCAGGGTGCCCTCCGCACGTGCCGCCTCTATCCGCGCGCAGGCGGCTTCATAGTGCCGCTCGTACCAAGTGAACAGTTCGCTCATCAGCGACTCGTATTCGGCCATGGCATCGTTGTCGAGAACGGCATAGCCATCGACGCTGCGGGCAGCGAGGTCGGGCACATAAGCCTCCGATATCGGCTTGCGGTAGCGCATGGAAAACTCGTTCCAGCTCGATATCCGGTGCTTGACCCATTGGCGCAAAACAAAGATGGGGGCGATGAAGCGGAAACGGAAATAGACCGTTTCGAAGGGAGTGCCATGCTGATCGCGAAGCAACTGATAGAGCAGGGCGCGATCACGTTCGCTGAAGGCTTCGGCATTGGCTAGGCGATTGTTGGTGGTACTGATGCGGGCGGTATTGACGATGGTGGCTTCATCGCCCCAGCTGTCTTCAAGCTCGATGAAGCCGAAATTACCGATGCGCAGGCAGGCGTCAGGATGCACGCGCAGGCGCTCGGCAATTTCTTCCTCCAGCTCGCTGGTGGCCTTGTTATGTGCTGCCATGATTCACTCCATGAAGGCGTTGAGGGTCTGCCGCACGGCAGCTTCCGGCACGTCACCGGTGATGATCGACTCGCCGATGCTGCGCAGGAGGATGAAGCGGATCTGTCCGCCGGCAGCCTTTTTGTCGATGCGCATAAAGCGAAGGTACTCCTCTGCCGGCAGACGTGGGGCGTGCGTCGGTAGACCGGCCGCCTGAATCAGGCGGAAGATGCGCGCCTGCTCGCTCTCGCGCAAAAGATCGAGACGGCGGGAGAGATCTGCGGCCATGACCATGCCGATGGCAACCGCCTCGCCGTGCAGATAGGTGCCGTAACCGGTGGCGGCCTCGATGGCGTGGCCAAAGGTATGGCCATAATTGAGGATGGCGCGCAGGCCGCCTTCGAGTTCATCGCGCGCCACGACTTCGGCCTTGTCGGCGCAGGAATCGTGAATAATCCGCGCCAGGGCGTCGCCATCCTCGGCGAGAATGGCGTCCAGATGATCTTCCAACCAAGCAAAAAAGCCCGGATCGTTGATCAGTCCGTACTTGATAACCTCGGCCAAGCCGGAGCGAAATTCGCGCTCGGGCAGACTGTCCAGAGTGTCGACATCGGCAATCACCGCGCGCGGCTGGTAGAAGGCGCCGATCATGTTCTTGCCCAAGGGATGATTGATACCCGTTTTGCCGCCCACCGAGGAGTCCACCATCGCCAGCAGGGTCGTCGGGATTTGCAGAAAGGGAATGCCGCGCTGATAGATGGCGGCGACGAAGCCGCCGAGATCACCAATCACGCCACCGCCCAGGGCACAGAGGGTGCTATCCCGTCCCAGCCCAGCCGCCAGCATCTGCCCACAGACCTCTTCCACCCGGGCGAAGGATTTACTCCCCTCGCCATGCGGCACAATGATTTCCACCAGCGGGCGCTGTGCGTGCGCCAGGGTCTCGCGCAGGGCAGGCAGGTACAGGGGGGCCACCAGATCGTCGGACAGGATGGCGATGGCGCCCGCATTCAGGTGGGGGAGAAAGCGTTGTGCCTCGTGCAGAATCCCCGAACCAATCTGTATGGGGTAGGAGCGTGCACCGAGCTGGACTTGAAGACTAGGCATTTCGGGAATCTCTTCCTGCGACGTTCTCCCCATTGTAGGGGGCTCGTGCCGCAGTGCAAAGTGTTTTCGCTATCGCGCTACTGGCCCGTACAAAGGTCGCGCAGATGGCGTAGGATCTGCCGTAGTACTTGGTCGGAACGTAGCCCATCGCCACGTACCCGCCAGTGGGCGGTCTGCCGATAGAGGGGCGTGCGCTCCGCAGCCAGTTCCTCCAGGCGCTGGCGTAAATTGTCCACCTGCAGCAGCGGACGCTGACGATCATGGCGGAGCCGTTTGCGCTGTTCGTTGACGCTGACTTCCAGGTAGATCACCTCGCCCATGTGGCGCAGCAGTTCCCGATTGCGCGGATCGAGTACGGCGCCGCCACCAGTGGCCAGCACGATATCTTCATCCTCCTGCGCGATGTCGTAGAGCACGCGATGCTCGCGTTCGCGAAAACCCGCCTCGCCCTCAATGGCAAAGATCGTGGGAATATCCACCCCGGTAGCAGCCACGATGCGCGCATCGGAATCGACGAAGCGCCAACGCAAACGGGCCGCCAAAAGGCGGCCGATGGTGCTCTTGCCAGACCCCATGGGGCCAATGAGGATGATTCTAGCCAGCGTCGTCTCCTATGCTCTCCCCACCCACCACCTTGGGGGTAATGAAGACCAATAATTCCGTCTGCGCCGTATTATATTCCTTGGCCTTGAACAGCCAACCCAGCAGCGGAATATCCTTCAGCAAAGGAACCCCCGACTGAGTGCTGCTGTCGGTTTCGGAATAAATACCGCCAATGACGACCGTCTGCCCATTGTTGACCAGCAGTTTGGTCTTGACTTCCTGGGTATTGATGGGAACACCACCCGCCGTCACCTGGGCGTAGTTCGGCTGATTGTTGGTGGCCTCCACGTCCATGGTGACCTTGCAGTTGGGGGCGATGTGCGGGGTGACCTTGAGGCTCAGCTCAGCCTTCTTGAAGGAAACCGCGGTAGCGCCACTGCTCGATGCCTGCTGGTAGGGGATCTCCGTACCCTGGGCAATGGTGGCGGTTTCGTTGTCCTCGGTCAGCACTTTCGGGCTGGAGATGATCTTCGCTTTGTTGGCCGCCTGCAGAGCCTGCAGTTGCAGGTTCAAAATCCGGCTGCCGGAAGCATTGCCCAGGGCAAAGCCAAGGGAGGCGGGATTCAGGCCGGTTAGCGGACTACCGGTGGGCGCATAGGCGGGCAGGTTCACCAGCGCAGGCACGCCACCACTGGTGCTGCCGGTGCTGGTGCCAGTGCCACTGCTGCTGCCGAAGCTGCTGATCGGATAGTTGCCACCCTGGGTGCTGGTACTACCCGAGGCGCCGGTACCCGACAGATTGATGATGCCGCCGCCGCCACCAGAGGTGTAGGTGCCACCCCATTGGATACCCAGAGACTGCGCGGCATTGGTGGTGATCTGGACGATACGCGCCTCGATCAAGACCTGGGGAACCGGCTTGTCGATTTTGGCAATCAGCTTTTTAATGTTGTCGATGTCTTGCGGGGTATCCCGCACCAGGAGACTATTGGTGCGGGTGACCACGGCGACGGACCCCCGCGGACCCAACAGGGAATTGCCAATGAGATTTTCCGAGGGAATTCCCAGGGCAGAGGCGAGGGCGCGACTTTGCTGAGCATTGAGGCCAGATCCGGAATCGTTATTGTTGATCTGTTGGGAGAAGCCACGCAGCAAATCCGCAATCTGGGTTGCCCGGGCATATTGCAGGGGGATGAGTTCGGTCTCTAGCGGCTCCAGCTTGCGCTTGCTAGCCTCGGCCTTCAATTCCGCCTCTTCCTGGCTGGTGATCTGGTTGGCCGGGGCAACCCAGAGAATGTTGCCGATGTGTTTTGCCGCAAGTCCTTGCGATTCCAAAATCACCTTGAAGGCCTCTTCCCAAGGTTCATTCTTCAGGCGAATGGAAAGAGTACCGGAAACACTATTCGAAACCACGATATTCTGGTGGGTGAAGTCGGCAATGACCTGTAAGGCATCCCGTACGCTGATGTTCTGGAAGTCCATGCTCAGGCGCTTACTTTGCATGGGATTCTCTGCGGCGGCATTGGCATCCTCATGGCGCACTGAGATCATGGTCTGCTGGCCGAGCTGATAGGCAGAGTACTGAAATGGCCCATTGATGTGAAAGATGAGGCGGGTGCTGGTGCCCAAGGGATAGACATCGACGTACTGTACCGGGGTACCGAATTGATCCGTACCAAAGCGATGGGTGAGGCTACTGGACACCTGGGTGTTGTGCAAGGTAACGACCAGGCGCCCTGGCTCCCGATTCACGTCCATTTGCGGCTGCATCCCCTGAATGCTGAGGGAGAGCATACCAGCGCCATCCTTTTCCCGATGAAAAGCCAGGTTTTCCACGCTCGTGCCGAGGGTGGCAGGTACGACTGACGTCTCCGGAGCAGCGGCAACGGGCGCGCTGGATTCAGTGTTAGGAGTAGGAGTGGCTGTGACCGCAGGCGTAGCTGCTGGCTTCTTCTGCAGGGCAACGAAGCGCAAACGGTAACCACCGGGAGCGGGTTCCACCATCACCGCCTGTGGCGAGCGCAGCAGCAGGTCTAGCCGGGCGTTGTGTCCGTCATTTTCGCTAAGAATGTTTTCGATTACCCCCCCACCCGCGACGTTGTCGGCTTGGGGGAGGAAATGGGTGTCTTGAAAGTCGATCTGCACGCGGTAGCCATGGTTGAAGGTATTCACATCATAGGATGGACGCGAATCGCTCTGGATGTTGACTACCGTTCCCTGGGCATTGGCCTCCACCTGTATCCCCTGGATCAAGCTTGCGGCCCAGCTGGTACCGGTGACAGCCATGCAGCTCATTGCAGTCAACAGGGCAAGCCGCAGGGTGGCAGGCCGTTTCCGCTGCTTGCTCTGGGACGCTACCACTGCGAAAGAATCATTCTGGTTCATGTGCTTCATCCTTGCTCAGATCCTTGACTCAAGCATTGCTCTGAAAGTGCAGAGTCGTGCTTTGTTTTTCGTAGCCGCCGAACGCATTGGGCAGATACTGAATGACAACGACTTCATGACGCTGAGCGTCGATGGACACGATGTGGCCATTCTTGTCGCCGATGCCGCTACCTACGTCCGCACGATAGACCTTGTCGTCCGGGGTCAGAAATACCGCCCAGTATTTTCCATCCGCCTGCATGATTCCGGTTAGGGTAAGGCTGCCAAGCGCATATTTTTCCAAGGGCTGGAGTGGGCCCTTCCGCTGCGGAGCTATTTTCGTTCCAGCCGCTGCCGCCTCGGCGCGTAATGCTAGAGTGGAAAAACTGGTGAAGGGATCGCGGTTCGAAGGATTGCTATAAGCCGTAGCCGTATAGTGTGGTATCGGCGGCAGTGGCTGAATCTTGGGGTGCAGCTGCGGCCCTTCCTGGACAAAGGCCTGCAGCTTTGCCAGATTTTCGTTTTGCGAGCAGGCGCTCAAGAGCAGGGTGAGCGTCGCCAGACTGACAATGCGGCCGGAAACCTTCATTTTTGTGCTCCTGTCTGCTCGGGCTTGACCTCAATATAGCGGTAGGTCGTTGCCACGCAGGACATTTGCAGTTGCTGGGCCGCCAGCGCCTTGGCGGGCGAAACGGGGCCACTGGCGCCTGCCGTGGGTGAGATAGTGATGTCGTTGATCGTCACGATCCGCGGCATCGCCGCCACCGCCGCAACGAAGCGCCCCATGTCGTTATACGTTCCCACCACATTGATCTTTACTGGAATTTCGGCATAAAAATTCTTGTTTACTTCCGGAAGTGGTTGAAAGAGGGTGAACTCCAGCCCGCGGCTCCGGCCGGCTAGCGTGACGTCGTCGAGCAGGGAAGGGATTTGTGCGCGATTCGGTAGCTGGCTCAGAAAACGCTGGAAGCGCTGTTTCATTTCCTGGATTTGCTTTTGATACGCAGGCAGATTGGCGGCCAGGAGCTGCTTCTGGCGCACCTGCTCTTTCATGCTTTCCACCTGTAAATGGAGATCGTGATATTTGTCGTTTTCTGGGGAAATGAACCAGAACCAAGCAAAAACACCCAGTAAAATGATGATGACAGCCGCAATGATGGCCTTGGCCTTTAGCGGCAGGCGCATGAGATCATCAAGCTGCAGGTTGTTGATTTCATCCCAGGTCATGAGTGTGCTCCGGCTTTGTCTTGGGCAAGCGGGTTTGCATCTGCAGAGTGAACTGATTTACTTCGTCGCCGCCCAGTTTGGCTTTGCTAATGATGTCCAGCGTAGGTTTGTCGAAAACGCCACTGGTTTCAATTTTTCGCATGAATTCGGCCACTTGATCGTTACCCTCGGCGTAGCCGGAGAGGGTCACGTTGTCTCCCTGTTGTTGTAGCTTGATCAAAAACACCCCTTGCGGGGTGATGGCCGCCAGCGAGTTGAAAATCCTGACGCTGAGATCACGTTGATCCTGAAGTGTGCTGATGATTCGTTCCCTTGCAAGCAAAGCATCACGTTTTTTACGTAGATCGGCAATAGAGGTAATTTTTTGATCCAATTGTTGGGTGACACCCTGCAAGTAGAGGATTTTTTCCTGTTCTGCCTGCACACGCCCAACGAATACCTGATAAACTCCATAATAAATAGCTGCTGCGACAAGCAGCACAAGAAGCAGCCCCGCGAGGAAAACTTGTTGCTGTTTTTTTCTCTTGGTTTCGCGATGAGGAAGTAAGTTGATGAAGATCATTCAGCAAACCTCCGAAGAGCGAGTCCGCAGGCTACCGCCATGGCAGAACCTTCGCTACGCAAGAAACGCTCGTTCACGGCCGATCCGATGCTCATCCCGGTAAACGGGTCGGGCGTCTCGACCGGTAAGGAAGCGAGCTGTTTGGTAATGCCCGCCAGATTGGCCCCGGGGCCGAAGAGTGCGATTTTTCGCAAATTGACATCGGGTAGGCTGGCTTGAAAGAAGTCCAGAGCACGCAGGATTTCTCGACCTAGATCGGCGACAAACGGGGCGAGTACGTCCTTCTCGTATTCTTGGGGCAGGCCACCGAAGCGCTGCATCCGTATGGCATCGTCACGACTTAGGCCAAAATGCTGTGAGATCCTTTCGGTCAGCTTCGCCGTGCCAAAATTGTGGTCGCGAGAATAAATGGGTTGGGAGTTTTCGAAAACGTGTACCCCAGTCGTGCTACCGCCGATCTCGATCAGGACGATGCCACCTTTTTCGCTACGGATCTGCGGTTGCAGATGATTGATGAGCGTCCACAGGGAAAATTGCCGCACATCGAGAATGCTAGGCTTGAGGCCGGCGCCTTCCAGTATGGCGGAAATGTCCTCCACATGATCTTTTTTGCTGGCAACGAGGAGAATCTGCTGATATCCCTTCCGTTCTGGATCCGGCCCCAGCGCAGCGAAGTCAAAATTGACCTGCTCCATGGGGAAGGGAATGTATTGTTGACCCTCGTAGCGAATCTGGTCCTCGACGACGTCATCGCGCATTCCCGATGGCAGAGAGATAATTTTGACGATGGCGTTGTTGGACGGTAATGCCGTTGCGGTCTTTTTGGTGCGGATGCGTGATCGCTGCAGAATCGTGCGGATAGCGCTACTGCTGGACTCGAGCTCCCGTCCATCCGGCTCTGCACCTAGGTAACTCAGTATCGTCTCGCTGTCGGCATGGGTAACGGTAAACTGTCCCCGCGTCGAAGACAGCTCTACAAGTTTTACTGCATCCAGTCCAATATCGAGACCGAGCAGCGGGGGACGGGGCATGCGTAGCATGTTTTCCTCACCTTGGTGCGTAATGAATCGCTATGCTGTTCCCAAGCAAGCGAGCGTCTACTTTTTGCAACTTGCCCGGAAAATTAGCAGCATTCCGCAGCCTGTCAAGGCATACTCGGAAAAATCTTCGCGGCTTGTCCGCTTGGGGTTTGGTGCTGCCGGACAATCTCGCTAGACTGGTAACCCCGATCCAGTGCGCAAACGGTAGGAGTCCGTGCAAGAAAAAGACCAGATATGGATGCAAACGGCGCTGACTGCGGCGCGGGCAGCGGCAGCGTTGGGCGAAGTCCCGGTCGGCGCAGTACTGGTCGATGCTGGGGGTACGCATTTGGCGAGTGCGCACAATGCTCCCATTGCGAGTCGGGATCCGACGGCGCACGCGGAAATCCAGGTATTGCGTCAGGCCGCGCAGCGCCTCGGAAACTATCGTCTGGGCGGCTGTACTCTATATGTTACCCTGGAACCCTGCGTTATGTGTTTTGGCGCTATCCTGCACGCGCGTCTCGCGCGGGTCGTGTATGGCGCAGCCGACCCAAAGGCGGGGGTGATCGAGAGTCATCTGCGGCTCCCCGAATCAGCACCGAGCAATCATCGTCTGCAATGGGAGGGTGGGGTGCTGGCGGAAGAGGCATCGCTCTTGCTCAAGGAGTTTTTTCGCATGCGGCGGACTAGGCTATGACAATGAAACAATGGGATGAAGAATGGGTTCTGTCTACACAGGGCCGGCGTTTTTATGAGATTTCCGACCCGCTGCGAGCCTGGTTGAGCAAGATTCGGGCGAGTCACGGTTGGTTGCTTCTGTTCTTGCCGCATACCTCTGCGAGCCTTGCTCTGCAAGAAAACGCGGACAGCGACGTGCAAGCAGATATCCTCGACTTCCTCGCGCGCTGGGTCCGGGATGATGATCCGCTCTATCGCCATCGCAACGAAGGGCCAGACGATATGTCGGCGCACATTCGCACCCTGCTCGGAACGCAGAGTCTGCAGATTCCCGTGCGGGCCGGTCGCCTGCTCCTGGGAACCTGGCAAGGTGCCTATCTTCTGGAACATCGCGAGCGCCCGCAGCGGCGGCGAATCATGATCAGTTTTTTGGGGGAGAGAGAAGAATGAAAGATTTCGCAAGCGTATATGGTGGCATGCTCTGGGCGATTCGCGACTGGGCCCAGTGGGATGCTTTGGTAGCTACCTTGCAGACAGAGGCAGGCGACGACTGGTATGTCTACTTTGTCGGACAGGAGCCACCGCAGGCTCCCTTGTCCGCCGAGACCTTCTGTCGGGTGCTGACGGAGATCGATGTGCTGCTGCACCACGATCATCGCGAGCGATACCTTGGGATTGTTTATGTGGATGACCGCGAGCATCCCAGTTTGCTCAAGATCTATGATCCCAACAATCTCGGCGCCTCGTGTGGCAGCAGTGGCAAACAGATACCACCAGGTTGGGTCCTGTCTCGTATGCCGCCCGAACGACTGCCTGGCCCGGTAATCATTCCCGAGGGGCGACTGCGTTGGTGGCGAGAATTATTTGACAGACAGCGAGGTGCATGATGGAAGGGGACTGGAAGTTGCTGGATTTTGAGGGGATTCGTCGATTGCTCGAAAAACTCTCTGCCACGCCCATGGGTGCCGATGCCGCGCGGAATCTGGGTCCAGCACCTTCGGTAGCAGCCGCTCGACAGTTGCAGGAGGCGATCACGGCGGCACGCTTCGGCCTGGAATCGGGCGCCGGCCCCGTATTGCCCGAGCTGCCGGATCCGCGTCCGGCCTTGCGGCAGGCGGCGACACCAGGCGCAGCGCTATCCGGCCAGGCGTTCCGCAACCTGCATCGGATTCTGCGTGTCGGGCAGGAGTTGCGTGCCTTTGTCGAGGCGCGGCCGGCACTGCTGCCGCTGGGGGCGGAGGTCCTCGATGCGGCGGGTTCCCTGATCGATGCCATCGATGCCATGCTGCTGCCCAATGGTTCCGTTCGCGAAGACGGTAACGGCACCTTGCGCCGCCTGCACAGTGAACTCAAGCAGGAGAGGGAAGCCGTGCAGCGGCAGATTCAGCCGCACCTGCGTGGCGGAGGCAAGGCGCACTGGGCCGGACAGCGACTGTCGGTGCATTTGCCTGATGGCTCGCGAGAAGAGATCCGTGGCGTGCGTCGGGGAGCGGGGCCCGGAGGACACGGTACCGTGATCGAGCCAATGGAGCTGGTGGCGCTCAATAATCACTTGGAAAAGATCTCCGGCACGATCGAACAGGAAAATCAGAGTGTGCTGCGGGCCCTGACCGATGATGTGCGCGCGCTGCTGCCGGCGCTGCAGAAATTGGTGGACGCCCTGACCTGGCTCGATCTGGCCATCGCCGGAGCGCAGCTCTCCTTGCACCTGCAGGCGCAGGCTGCGGAACTGGTGGAAGAGCCCATTTTGCAATTCGCGGGTGCCGTGCATCCGCAACTCTGGCTAGCGCACGTGGATCATCGTGGGCCCAAGCCCAAGCCTCTTTCGGTTCGGATCGATGCGGAAAATCCTATCCTGGTGGTGACCGGCCCGAACACTGGTGGCAAAAGTGTCTCGCTGAAAACCGTGGGCTTGCTCGCAGTGATGGCGCAGTGCGGTTTGCATGTGCCGGTTTCGGGGCGGGCCGTCGTGGGGCGCTTCAGTAAGATTTTTGTCGACATGGGTGACCCGCAAAGCATGGCCTTTGCTTTGTCTACCTTTTCTGGTCATATCGATATGCTGAAAAAACTCTTGGCGGAGGCCGACGCATCGACCCTCATCCTGCTCGATGAACTGGGGACCGGCACCGATCCGGAAGAGGGTGCGGCGATGGCGATGGCAGTACTGGACGAGCTGGCGCGGCGCGGCGTGCGCGGTATGGTCACGACCCATCTGACGCCTATTAAGAGCTTTGCCGCCGAGCATCCGGCCCTGCAAATCGCCTCTATGCGCTTCGACCATGAGCGCCTGGAGCCTACCTACGAGCTCGAAATCGGCGTTCCCGGAAAGTCCCTTGGGCTCTTGATTGCCGAAAAGTCCGGCCTACCGGTGGAATTGGTGCGCGAAGCGCGCGGCTATCTTGCGCGTCTGCATCAGGGTGCATAGAGGAACACGCGGTTTCGCCAAGGCATTTTTATTTGACGCTGTCGTCAAAACTGCATAGCGTTGGGCGCAGTATGTTGATCTTGTGAGGAGCCTTGACCATGTCTGCCCCCAATCAGACTCGTGAACGCACGCGTTCTTCCACTGAGACCGAAGAACTTACCGGCGCTGAAATTGTTGTGCGCGCCCTGCGGGATGAGGGCGTGGAGACGGTATTTGGTTATCCCGGTGGCGCCGTGCTCTATATCTACGACGAACTGGACAAGCAGGATGCTATACAGCATGTGCTGGTCCGCCACGAGCAGGCAGCGGTGCATGCAGCCGATGCCTACTCGCGCAGTACCGGCAAGATTGGAGTGGCCCTGGTCACCAGCGGCCCGGGTGCTACCAATGCCGTTACTGGCATTGCGACAGCGTACATGGACTCCATTCCTTTGGTTGTTATCACTGGGCAAGTTCCCGTGGCGTTGATTGGTAACGATGCCTTCCAGGAGGTGGATACCGTCGGGATCACTCGTCCCTGTACCAAGCACAATTTTCTGGTGCGCGACGTGAACGAGCTTGCCCAGACCATCAAGACTGCTTTCTATCTGGCCGCTTCCGGGCGGCCGGGTCCGGTACTCATCGACATCCCCAAGGATGTCACCGCCAAGCGTTGCCGCTACGAGTACCCGGAAAAGGTGCAGTTACGCTCCTACAAGCCGACGGTGAAGGGACACTCCGGGCAATTGCGCAAGGCTCTGCAGCTCATTGCCGCGGCGGAACGTCCACTGTTTTACACTGGCGGCGGTGTCATTCTTTCGGACAGCGCGGACGAGCTCACCCAGCTGGTGCGCCGTTGTGACGCGCCCATTACCAACACTTTAATGGG
This sequence comes from Acidithiobacillus sp. TH-A67, assembly GCF_057473545.1. Taxonomy (NCBI): domain Bacteria; kingdom Pseudomonadati; phylum Pseudomonadota; class Acidithiobacillia; order Acidithiobacillales; family Acidithiobacillaceae; genus Acidithiobacillus; species Acidithiobacillus sp. TH-A67. The sequence goes on along the minus strand of NZ_JBYCKU010000003.1, from coordinate 5,449 downwards.
GCTGGGTGGTTATCCGGCCTCTGATCGCCAGTTTCTGGGCATGCTCGGTATGCATGGCACCTACGAAGCGAACATGGCCGTGCAACACTGTGACGTCCTCGTTGCTCTCGGTGCTCGTTTTGATGACCGGGTGACGGGCAATCTCAGCCACTTCGCGCCGCATGCCAAGATTATTCATGTCGATGTCGATCCCGCGTCTATCTCCAAGAACGTGAAGGTCGATGTGCCAGTGGTTGGCGATCTGCGTTCGGTGTTGCGCGAGATGAACGAGCTGGCGGAGGAAATGGGCATCGGCGGCGGGTCGTTGGAGCGCTGGTGGGCGCAAATTGAGGAGTGGCGGCAGCGCGATTGCCTGCACTACACCCAGACGGATACCATCATCAAGCCCCAGTATGTCGTCCAAAAACTCTTTGAACTCACTGTTGGCAATGCCATTGTCACCTCCGATGTCGGTCAGCACCAGATGTGGGCGGCACAGTTCTATGGTTTTGACCGCCCACGGCGCTGGATCAACAGCGGTGGTCTGGGCACCATGGGCTTTGGCCTGCCGGCGGCGATGGGCGCGCAGATGGCGGAACCGCAGAGCACGGTTGTTTGTGTGACGGGGGAGGGCAGCATCCAGATGAACATTCAGGAGCTTTCCACCTGTCGGCAGTACAAGCTTCCCATCAAGGTGGCCTGCCTCAATAATGGCTATCTGGGCATGGTGCGGCAGTGGCAGGAGTTTTTCTACGAAGAGCGTTATGCCTCCAGTTATATGGAGGCGCTGCCGGACTTCGTGAAATTGGCCGAGGCTTATGGTCACATCGGCCTGCGTGCGGAAAAGCCCGCCGACGTCGAGCCCGTGATTCGCGAGGCCCTGCGCCTCAAGGACCGCATGGTTTTCATGGACTTTCTTGTCGATCGCACCGAGAATGTCTATCCCATGGTACCGGCGGGAGCCGCGCTGTCTGACATGATTCTGGTATAACGCATGCACCGACATATCATTTCTGTTCTACTGGAAAACGAAGCTGGCGCCTTGTCGCGGGTGGCAGGACTATTCTCGGCGCGGGGCTATAACATCGAGGCGATGACTGTTGCCCCCACTCATGAGGCCAGCGTCTCGCGTATGACCATCCTCACCCAGGGTTCAGAAGAGATCATGGAGCAGGTACTCAAGCAGCTGAACAAGCTGGTCGAGGTCATCCGGGTCAATGATCTGAGTGAGGGTCCGCACATCGAGCGCGAGCTGATGCTGATCAAGGTGCATGCGGTGGGGTCGGATCGGGAGGAGGTGAAACGTCTTGCCGATATCTTCCGGGGGCGCATCATCGATGTGACCGATCGGAGTTATACCATCGAGTTGACGGGTACTGGAGAAAAGCTCGACGCCTTTCTCCACGCACTCGATCCCGGTATGGTCATCGAAGTGGTACGCAGCGGCGCCAGTGCCATCAGCCGCGGTGCAAAGAGTATTTGATTTTTTACGTGCTTAGAGGATTTCATGAAAGTTTACTACGATAACGACGCCGATCTTTCCCTCATCCAGAAAAAGAAGGTCGCCATCATCGGCTATGGCTCCCAGGGGCACGCCCATGCCCTCAATCTCAAGGATTCTGGGGTTCAGGTTGTTGTCGGCCTGCGCGAAGGTTCGGCCTCCTGGGACAAGGCCAAGAATGCCGGATTAACGGTCAAAACCGTGGGCAAGGCCGTTGCGGATGCGGATCTAGTCATGATTTTGACTCCCGATGAGGGCCAAGCGGCGCTCTATCGGGAAAAAATCGCTCCGCACATCAAGGAAGGCGCGGCGTTACTCTTTGCCCACGGCTTCAATGTGCATTTTGGGCAGATCCACCCGCGCGCCGATCTCGACTGCTTTCTGATTGCCCCCAAGGGTCCGGGCCATCTCGTCCGTTCTACCTATACCCAGGGCGGCGGGGTGCCTTGTCTCATCGCCATCCACCAGGATGCCTCGGGCAATGCGCAAAACCTCGCCCTGTCCTACGCCAAGGCGATCGGCGGCGCGCGCGCCGGCGTGATCGAGACCACCTTCCGTGAAGAAACCGAAACGGATCTCTTCGGCGAACAGGCGGTGCTCTGTGGTGGTGTCAGTGCGCTGGTACAGGCCGGCTTCGAGACCCTGACCGAGGCGGGCTACGCCCCGGAAATGGCGTATTTTGAGTGTCTGCATGAACTCAAGTTGATCGTCGACCTGATGTACGAAGGCGGAATCGCCAATATGCGCTACTCCATCTCCAACACCGCCGAATATGGTGATCTGACCCGTGGTCCGCGGGTAGTCGATGCGCGTACCAAGGAAGAAATGCGCCGCATCCTGACCGAGATTCAGAATGGCGAATTCGCTCGCGAATTCATCCTCGAGAATCAGGCGGGCAAGGCGACCATGCAGGCCAAGCGCCGTCTGGCTGCTGAGCATCCGCTGGAAGTCGTCGGACAGAAGTTACGCTCGATGATGACCTGGATCGGGCAAAACCGCATCGTCGACCGGTCCCGTAACTGAGCACTTCTATTGTTCCCTGCTGGGACTGCCTTATCACTGGGGCGGTCTCCTTGGCAGGAGCGCTTCCCCAAGCCTTGGCGACTTGCTAGGCTTGCGCCATGTCGAGTTCTAACTATCCCTATACTTTGCTGGCGCGGGAAGGTTGGCCTTTCATTGGCTTGTTCCTTCTGCTTACCATCCTGGCGGGGCTTTTTGCGCCCTGGTGGGTAGCTATTCCCTTTCTTCTCCTGTTTCTCTTCAGTGTGCAGTTCTTTCGCGATCCTGCTCGAGCACTGCCCGCAGCGCTGGCAGGCGGAATCCTTTGCCCTGCCGACGGCCGCGTCATTGCCATCGAAACGATGGAGGATCCCTACCTGCAGCGGAAGGCCCTGAAGATCAGCATTTTCATGAATGTCTTTGATGTGCATGTCAATCGCTTGCCCATCGGCGGAGTCGTCCAGCAACGTTGGTATTTTCCGGGTAAGTTTTTCAATGCGGCGCTGGACAAGGCCTCCCTAGAGAATGAACGTAATGCCCTGTGGGTGCGCACGGAGGATGGGCAGGATGTGACCGTGGTTCAGGTAGCCGGGCTCGTGGCACGACGCATCCTCTGTTACGTGCAGCCAGAAGAGCCGGTCCGCACCGGCCAACGCTTTGGCTTCATTCGTTTTGGCTCGCGGGTGGACACCTATCTGCCGCCCAACGCGCAAGCGTTGGTCCACCTAGGGCAACGGGTGCGCTCTGGTGCGGAGTGGATCGCGCAACTGGAGCATGCGGATGATGAGTAGACGCTATCCTCGTCGGGGGGTCTATCTGCTCCCCAATCTCTTTACCACCGCCAGCCTGTTTGCCGGATTTTATTCCATCGTGGCCTCGATTCACGGGCATTTTCGGGTGGCGGCGATTGTCATCTTCATTGCGATGATCCTGGATGGGCTGGACGGGCGGGTAGCGCGCATGACAGGCACGCAAAGCGCCTTTGGTGCGGAGTATGACTCTCTGGCTGATGTGATTGCCTTTGGTATCGCGCCCTCTCTGTTGGCGCTCCTCTGGGGATTACAGAATTTCGGCAAGTTTGGTTGGCTTGGCGCCTTTGTGTTTACGGCATGTGGTGCGTTACGTTTAGCTCGATTCAATAGCCAGGCGCATAGCGCTTCCAAGCGCTATTTTCAGGGCCTGCCCATCCCGACAGCGGCAACGGTCCTGGCCAGTTTGGTCTGGGTGGCGGTGGGGGAAGGGTATCCTTGGCTCACGGAAATCGCCCGATATCTGGCTCTGGCTTTGGTGTATTTGCTGGGGTTACTGATGGTGAGCAATATCCGCTACCGGAGTTTTAAAGACATTGATTTGCACGGGCGTATGCCCTTTGCCCTGGCGATCAGCGTGGTTCTGATTCTAGCCGCCATTGCCGTGCACCCACCCTTGGTGCTGTTCGTTATTTCGCTGGTTTATGTGCTGATTGGCGTACTCAGCACCCTCTGGCAGCTCAGTCAGCGGCGCCGCCACCGCCGCGATGCGCATTAAGGGGAAACCCGCACGATCATATAGGCAAGTACTGCGGTCACGGTAAATAGAATTAATCCATAGAGAGCGTACAACCATTTATGGATGTGGTATTGACCTTGATCGACTTTTTTGACAGTACGCACAAAATTGATGCCACCGATCACCAAATTGCTTACGCCAAGGACGATAAAAATGATTCCCATACCGGAGAATCCCTCTCCGGCGCTGAGTTTGGTGTGCAGCATCGCCGATAACTGTTCGAGGAAGAAATCGAATTTCTCGATCACGAAACCGAAGGCAATCAGACCAATGCCCGTACGCACCCAAGCGAGAAAAGTGCGCTCTGCGGCCATATATATGCGCGGGTCGATGATTTCTTTTTCCGACACGGTAATTCCTTTTCCGATATGATGAAGGTCGGCGAAAAACCAGAAACCGACCACAAAAATGAGCCCTATGGGCGGCCAAATGAGTAGGCGATGCAATTCGCGAAACAGCCGCGCGTAGTGATTCTCTCCTAAGGCGAGAAAAAGAATTTCCAGACGATAGGCGAGCAAGCCAGTGCCAATGGTAAAGAAAATCAGCTTGAAATAGCCCAGATAGGTGCGTTCCAACGCCATATACAGGCGTGGCTCCTGCGCGGTAGGTAGATGCCGTAGCAGAATCATGAAGGCAAAGAATCCTATGGATTGGCCAGGGTATGGGCGAGGCGTCGATACTGCAGTGCCTCAGCTAAATGCTCCTGACGTATGGCGCTTTCCAACGCAAGATCGGCAATACTGCGGGCGACCCGCAGGACACGATGATAAGCTCGCGCAGAAAAGTGCAGGCGCTCTGCTGCCAGGCGCAGAAAGCCACGGGTATCTGCGTCCAGGGCGCAGTGCTGGTCCAGGGCGTCGCCCTGTAACTGCGCGTTATTACAGCCTTGGCGTTGCCATTGCTGCTCGACTGCGCGACGGATGCGTTCCCGCCACAGCGCGCTGCTATCGCCGCGGGGTGCCTGTTCCAGATATTCCGGCGCGAGCACAGGCACCTCCACTTGCAGATCGATACGGTCCAGCAGAGGCCCCGACAGGCGACTGCGATATTGCTGGATTTGTGCAGGGCTGCAGCGACAGGCCTGCAATGGATTGCCCAGGTGCCCGCAGGGACAGGGATTCATTGCCGCGATCAACTGGAAGCGGGCGGGAAAACGTGCGCGCTGACGCGCACGGGCGATGTGGATTTCCCCGGTTTCCAGAGGTTCACGTAAGACTTCCAGAACGGAGCGGGAAAACTCCTACTGGGAAATTCCAATATTGGGTGGAAGCTTCCAATATTACCCTTGAGGCAGAGAGACCACCAGGACAGGGACACAGAAGAAAATCCTCGCGCTTGCAGTTGCGCAGTGTCACGGGTCAGCATCACAGAAGACCCAGCATCGAGGCTTGGAGAACTGCTGCGGTTTTGTTGTTCACCCGT
>NZ_JBYCKU010000002.1:0-24932 GCF_057473545.1 Acidithiobacillus sp. TH-A67 | reverse complement strand
ACAGGATCGGTTGTACCGGCCGGCGATTGGCAATGTTGGCCATGGCCGCGAGGAGGGGCAGGATCTCGTCTTTCTGCACACGAAGCTTCATCGGGTTATCTCCCAAAAGAATAATAAATTTTCTTTCTTTTTCTTATAGTGATTATTAAGGGGCAATTTGTCTGTGGATAACAAGCTTACCCTATTGATCAGTCTGCCCCATGCAGGGGGGTAGGAAGGACTGACAGCCTGTGGACAAGCCGGTATCCTTGGGGATGATCTTCCGTGCGGATTCCATCCCCAAGCCAGTACCGGACTTGTTCCGGGGGTTACCCACAACTTGTTCCGGCGTCTCATCCGCCCAGCACCCGTAGGATGTTGTTGTAGTCCTCGGCAACCTGGGGGTCACTCTGCCGCAGCTTTTCGATCTGCCGACAGGCATGTAGGACCGTGGTGTGGTCGCGACCACCAAAGGCATCGCCAATCTCCGGCAGGCTGTGTGAAGTGAGTTCCTTGGTCAGGGCCATGGCGATCTGCCGTGGGCGGGCGATGTTGCGGCTGCGCCGCTTCGACTGCATCTCCGAGCCACGAATGTGAAAATACTCGGCGACCACTTTCTGGATGTTGTCGAGGCTGATCATGCGTTTTTGCACGTCGATCAGATCGCGCAATGCCGCCCGCGCGGTCTCGACACTGTACGGCTTGCGGGTGAAATTGACGTGGGCGATGACGCGCCGCAGCGCACCTTCCAGCTCCCGCACGTGCGAGCGGATCTTCTCGGCAATGAAAAAAGCTACTTCCTGAGGCAGTTCGACCCCCGCTTCTTCCGCTTTACATAAAACGATGGCCATGCGCGTTTCCAGATCGTGGGGTTCGATAGCCACCGTCAGGCCCCAACCGAAGCGCGATTGCAGACGTTCTTCCAAGCCCTCGACCTCTTTGGGATAACGATCACAGGTGATGATGATCTGACTTCCGCCGTCGAAGAGGGCATTGAAGGTATGGAAAAATTCTTCTTGGGTACGGTCCTTGTTGGCGAAGAACTGGATATCGTCGATGAGGAGCGCATCGAGCTTACGGTAGCGCTGCTTGAATTCGGCGGTGCTGTTGTGCTGGAGGGCGCGCACCATGTCCATGATGAAGCCTTCGGAACTGATATACAGGATTTTGGCTTGCGGATTCGCACGCAGGATTTCGTTACCCACGGCATGCATCAGGTGGGTTTTGCCCAGACCGACGCCACCATAGATGTACAGTGGATTGTAGGATTTTCCCGGATGTTCAGCCACCTGGCGCGCTGCCGCCACCGCGAGCTGGTTCGACTTACCCTCGACATAGGCCTGAAAGGTAAAACTGTTATTGAGATGATGACTGTTGGGCTGATGAGCGTGTCCGCGACGCTCCGGCTGGCTTGCCGGCCTTTCGTCGCTGATGGGCGCAGGCGCTTGCTGCAGGGAAACGCGCAAGCACAGGCCTGGAAGGATTTCATTCAGCTCTTTTTCCAGCAGTTCGCGGTAATGATTCTGCACGCGATCGCGGACAAAGCTGTTGGGTGCCAGGAGCAACAGTTCTTCGGCGTGCAATTCGGCCTGCAAAGGCCGCAGCCAAGTATTGTACTGCTGGGTGGATACCAACATTTCCATGCGGACGCTGAGGGCGCTCCATAGCGCTGCACCATCCTGGCTTGCCGTTTCGTTACTCATGGGGTCCTTGTCACAGGTACGGAATATGTTTCCCTGCAGCGTTCGGCACGCTACGCTAGCCACCACTGCTTGCTCCGGAGTATACGCCATGGCCCTTTTGGCTGCCAGTGAAGCGCCGGAAGACCGCACTTAGGAGATTGTTTCATGAACCCTTTTTCTGCGTCTCGACGCCCCGCGGGTGCCATTGTCATCAGCGGCGCCGGTAGTGGCATCGGCGCCGCGTTGGCACGCTGCTACGCGCAGCCCGGGCAGCTGTTTTTGCTCCTGGGCCGACGCCAGGCAGCGCTGGCGCAAGTTGCCAGCGAGCTGCGCCAGGTGGGAGCAGAGGTCGAGCTGGCAACGGTCGATGTGCGCGATGGCGCGGCTTTGCAGCGCATTGCCAGCGATTTTGCGCAGCGGCGTGGCCCCGTCGCGCTGCTGATCGCCAATGCTGGTATCAGTGTGGGGAGTTCCTCTGAGTTGCCGGAAGATTGCGCGATATTTGCCGAGGTCATCACCACCAACCTTCTCGGCATGCACTACAGTATCAGCGCTTTTTTGCCGTATCTGCCTGCCCAGGCGCAGGTGGTGGGCATCGGCAGCGTGGCGGGCTTTCGCGGCCTGCCCGGTGCTGCCGCGTATGCGGCGTCCAAGGCCGGGGTGGCGGTCTATCTGGAGAGCCTGCGCCTGGATTTGCGCGCGCGGCGGATTTCGGTCACTTGCATCGCGCCGGGCTTCATTGACACCCCGATGACCGCTGACAATCCCTATCCCATGCCCTGGCTCATGAATGTACAACGTGCTGCACAAAAAATGCGGCGCAGTATCGACCGGCGGCGGCGCTTCGTCGTGTTGCCTTGGCAGATGGCTTGCCTGAGCCTGTTGTTACGGATCATGCCGAGCGTTCTCTACGAGCGGCTGTGGCCGCAGCGCCTGGCATCCAAGCCACGCCGTTCGGGTTCGTTTTCCACAAAGGAATAAAGGCTGGCTTGCGGAACATTCTTTGAGACACTTCTGCGGGATGTTTTATATCTCATTGTTATATATGGAAATATTTATGACAAACTGGTAACACGAGGACGCTCGGTCAAAAAACCATTGTTGACAGTCTCTCCATACAGATTTCATCCACAAAGTTATCCACAAGAAAACGCCCTCACATAGGAGGGCGGGGTAAGAAGGATACGTCGTGTGTTAGGTCGCAAGTCTGGGCTTGAGCAGCCAGAGCTGGATCAGGCTCAAGAACATCTCCAGCAGTGCGATGGGGCAGGAGAGAGCACCGCCTATCAATACCAGCCAGACGAAAGCAGGATTCTGATGGGTGAGAAACCAGCCGGCGAAATCGACGATCATGGCAATGAAGGGCAGGATGATTAGAACGTATTTCGGTGCTGCCGGAAAACGGGCCTTGCTGAAGATCCAGCCGGCAATCCAGAAGATCACTCCCAGCATGGTGAGATGGATCATGCCGTTGAGCAGCATGGTATTGATGCTCATGCCGGTATCGACCTGCGCCACTTTCTTCACGTCGTCATAGCTCGCCAGCGGTGGGTTGTGCAGGACCTTACTCATCGCAACACTGTGGCATTTCAGGCAGTTGCCGTCGATCAGAGGCTTGACGCTGCTTACGTACTCCTGCTGGCTCTCGCCATTGGCAATCCAGTGATTGATTGCCTCAGTCATCTTTGGCTGTTCGCTGGCCGGCATCCCGGCAAAGCCCATCATCCGCGGTAAAACCGACTGTATGGTCGAAGAGCTGCGGTTGCCATAATAGTGCTGTGTCACCGCCTGGACGGTCAGTCCCTGCTTGCCACCTACCGTAACGTAGACGTAGGCCTCTGCTACCAGTAGTCCCAAACCGACCAAAAATATGAAGCCGGTATGGACTAATTTTTCTGCTATACTCAGTTCCGGCAATTGCCGCATCGTGAAACCCTCCCTTTTTTGCTTTTCACCAACGATGGCAAGCAAATATCCTGCCGAGGCCCATGTCCTGTCCAGCCCCTCTCTCTCGCCCTGTTGTCCTCAGTATTGCTGGCGCTGACCCGAGCTCGGGGGCGGGCTTGCAGGCAGACCTTCTGACGGGGGCTGCCATGGGCGTGCACGTCTGTACCGCCCTGACAGCCTGGACGGTACAGGACTCGCGCGGCGTGCTGCGGGTGCAGACCCTGGATGCTGCCGACACGCGTGCCCAACTGGAGACCCTGCTGGCAGACTTTTCTGTTGCCGCGGTCAAGATCGGCCTGATTGGCTCACTACCTATGGCGGAAATGCTGCGCGATTTTCTTCTCGTTCGGTGTGATCTGCCCCTGGTGATCGATCCGATCTGGCGTGCCGGTGGCGGCCAGGAGCTGGCCGATGCTACCTTGCTGGACTTCCTGCGCGTAGAACTCCTGCCCCTGGCGCGGATTGCCACCCCCAACCTTCCCGAGGCACTGCAGTTGACCGGAGCGGACACGGCGGACGGGGCCGCGCGCGCGTGGCCGGGCGACTGGCTCCTGATCAGCGATGGTCACGGTGCCGCTGCGCAGCTCGACAATCGCCTGTATCAGCGCGGCACGCTCGCCGGCCGCTACCCCCAGCCGCGGCTGCCGGGCAGCTATCATGGCACGGGTTGCACCCTCTCTACCGCAATCGCTGCGGGCCTGGCCTGCGGGCAGTCGGTACCCGATGCCGTAGCCAGCAGCCTCGCCTTTACCCATGCGGCGGTCGCAAAGGCCTATCGGGCAGGGCACGGCCAATTCTTCCCCGACCGCTGGGCGGCGCGACCATGAAGCAGCAACGGGAGCGGATATGCGGCCTCTACGGCATTACCGATGGCCGTCTGCAGGGCGAAGCGCTACTGGGAACGACCGAGATCGCTCTGCGTGCCGGACTACGTCTGCTGCAGTATCGGGATAAGACGCAGGAAGATGGGCGGCGAAGGCAGGAGGCTGCCGCCCTGCTGGCGCTTTGTCGCTCCTACGATGCACTGCTGGTCATCAATGACGATCCTGAACTCACGCGAAAGATTGGGGCGAGCGCGATCCATGTGGGGGAGGAGGACCCAGGGATAAACGATTTGCGTGCCTTGCTGGGGCCGGAGGTCTTGATTGGCGTGTCCTGTTACAACGATCTGGAGCGTGCTTGCAGGCTAGCTGCCGCCGGCGCCGACTATCTCGCCTTTGGCTCGGTGTATCCCTCTCCGACCAAGCCCAAGGCGCGCCGCGCCGATCTTTCTCTATTTCGCGCCGCGAGGCCCCTGGGCCTGCCCCTGGTAGCCATTGGCGGCATCACGCAGGATACTATGGCGGAGGTTGCGGCAGCCGGTGCCGATGCCGCCGCCGTTATCTCTGCCCTCTTTGGGGCAGCCGATGTTGCTGCCGCCACCCAGCGTCTGCAAGGCCTTTTCTCAGGCAAAGCGAGGAGACATCATGACCAGTAACGCCGAGCTTTTTTCTGCTTCGCAACGCCGCATCCCCGGCGGTGTCAATTCGCCCGTGCGCGCCTTCCGTGGCGTAGGCGGCGATCCCCTGTTCATCGAGCGCGCCGAAGGCGCCTACCTTTGGGACGTGGAGGGGCGGCGCTACATCGACTACGTCGGTTCCTGGGGGCCGATGATCCATGGTCATGCGCATCCGGAAATCCTGGCTGCCGTGGCGGCGGAGATGCAGAAAGGCCTGAGTTTCGGGGCACCGACGGCGATCGAGCTGGAACTGGCGGAAACCGTCTGCGACCTGATGCCCAATATCGAGATGCTGCGCATGACCTGCAGCGGCACCGAGGCGGTGATGACGGCCATTCGTCTGGCACGCGGGTATACCGGACGGGAACGGATCATCAAGTTCGAGGGCAATTACCACGGGCACAGCGACAGTCTGTTGGTGAAGGCGGGATCCGGGGCCCTCACCCTGGGGCAACCGTCGAGCGCCGGCGTGCCGGTAGAGTTGACCCGTGCGACGCTGGTCCTGCCCTACAACGACCTCGATGCCGTCGCGGCGGTGATGCGCGAGCAGGGGGACCAGATTGCCACGATCATCGTCGAGCCGATTGCCGGCAACATGGGCTGTGTGCCGCCGCTGCCAGGTTTCCTGGAGGGTTTGCGCAGCCTCTGCGATACCCACGGTAGCCTGTTGATTCTGGATGAGGTAATGACGGGCTTCCGCGTCGCCCCCGGCGGCGCGCAGGAGCTCTACGGCATTCGGCCGGACATCACTACCCTGGGCAAGATCATCGGCGGCGGCTTGCCAGTAGGTGCCGTGGGCGGCAGTCGCAAGATCATGGAAACCCTGGCGCCCAATGGCCCGGTCTATCAGGCCGGGACCTTGGCCGGCAATCCGCTGGCGATGGCGGCCGGCTTGCGTACCCTGCAACTGCTGCAGGAGCCAGGTTTCCACCAGCGTCTGGCGAAGCAGACGGAAAAGCTCTGCAGCGGTCTGGCGCGCGTGGCAGCGGAGGCGGAAGTCCCCCTCGTCATCACCCAGGTGCCAGGTATGTTGGGACTGTTCTTTAGTGAAGGAGCAGTGCAGACTTTCCAGGATGTCATGGGTGCTGACCAGGATCGCTATGGGCGTTTCTTCCACTTCCTCCTGGCTGAGGGCGTCTATCTCGCCCCCAGCGCCTACGAGGCGGGTTTCCTCTCCGCCGCGCATGACGACGCCATTATCGACACCACCATCAGCGCCGCACGCAAGGCGCTGCAGCAACTATAGGAGCCCTCCATGACCACCTTGTTTACCAAGATCATCCGTGGCGAAATTCCTGCCGAAAAAATCTTCGAAGACGATCAGTACCTGGCCTTTCTCGATATTCGTCCGATCCGTCCCGGCCATACCTTGGTGATTCCCAAGATCGAGCACGACTATATCTTCACTCTGGACGACGCCACCCTGGCCGGTCTTTTACCGTTTGCCAAACGGATTGTGCCGGCCCTGGAACAGGCCACCGGCTGTCTGCGCGTGGGGGTGATGGTGGCTGGTCTGGAGGTGCCGCATACGCATGTGCACCTGATCCCGATGACCGCCATCAGCGATCTCAACTTTGCCCTCGCGCGCGAGAGCAGCGCGGAAGAGCGTGCCGCCATGGGGGCTAAGATCCGCGCCGCCCTCTGATTTCGGCATGCGCTCGCACTTCGTCTTTCTGATCTTGAGCCTGTGTTTCCTCGGTTCTGCCGAGGCGCGGGAAAAACTGGACTGCCCGGAGCAGATCAATATCAACACAGCGGATTTCGATGGCTTCCGCTGCCTCAAGGGCGTGGGCAAGAAGCGCGCCGAGGCCCTGCTCCAGTACCGCGCGGAGCATGGCCCTTTCGTCAGTCCCATGGGCGTTGCGGCAGTGTTGGGCGAAAAGCTGGCGCTACGGCTGCGTTACCGTTTGCAAGTCGGCAACTAGAGAAAAACGATGTCGTACTGTTCCTGGGTGTAGGTACTCTCGGCCTGGACCTTGATCGGCCGGCCGATGAACTCCTCCAGGGCGGCGAGGCTGGTGCTCTCTTCGTCCAGCAGTTTATCGACCACCTGCGGCGAGGCGAGGACGATGAAGCGCTCGGCCGGGTAGGCACGGGTCTCGCGCACGATCTCGCGCAGAATTTCGTAGCAGAGCGTTTCGGCAGTCTTGAGGAAACCACGTCCCTGGCAGTAGGGACAGGGCTCACAGAGGATCTGCCGCAGGCTCTCGCGGGTGCGTTTGCGCGTCATCTCCACCAGTCCCAGGGCAGAAATCTGGGTAATGGTGCAGCGCGTGCGGTCAGCCTGCAGGGCCTTTTCCAGGGTACGATGGACGCGGCGCTTGTGCTCCTCATTGTCCATATCGATGAAATCGATGATCACCATACCACCGATATTGCGCAGCCGCAGTTGGCGGGCAATGGCAGCTGCGGCCTCCAGGTTGGTCTTGAGAATGGTTTCTTCCTGATTACGCCGACCGACAAAAGCGCCGGTATTCACGTCGACGGTGGTCAGTGCCTCGGTCTGATCGATGATCAGATAGGCACCGGACTTCAGGGTAACGCGACTTTCCAGGGCATGTTCGATCTCATCCTCGACATTATAGAGGTCAAAGATGGGCCGCTCGCCAGCGTAATGCTCGATACGATCGGTAACCTCGGGGATGACTTCCCGGCAAAATTGCCGCGCCGCTTCATAGGCCTCGCGGCTATCGATGCGTACCCGCTGGATGTTGTCGGACATGACGTCGCGCATGACGCGCAGGGCGAGGTTGAGGTCGGCGTGGATGAGCTGCGGTGCCCGACTCTGCCCGAGATCCTCGCGGACGTTTTGCCAGAGTCGCTGCAAGAATTTGAGATCGCTCTCAAAATCTTCGGCACCCACGCCCTCGGCGAGGGTGCGTATGATAAAACCTCCGGCCTCCTCTTCCGGCAGCAGGGATTTCAGCAACTCCTTTAGACGACTCCGCTCCTCCGGTGACTCGATGCGGCTGGAGACGCCAATGCGCGGTGAGTAGGGCATGTACACCAGATAGCGCCCAGGCAGGGTTATGCGGGTCGATAGACGCGCACCCTTGCTGCCGAGGGGATCCTTGATTACCTGCACGAGGATTTCCTGCCCCTCATGCAGGAGGGTCGAGACACTACGCAAATCATGGGCATTGATGCTTCGCGTTTCGATATCCGTCTCACCTTCCTGTTGCAGTTCATCCTCGCTTTCTGCTCCCTGGATATCGGCAGCGTGTAAAAAGGCGGTGCGTTCCAGTCCGACATCGATAAACGCCGCCTGCATGCCGGGTAGCACCCGCCGCACGATGCCCTTGTAGATGTTCCCCACCAGACCGCGATGGCCGCTGCGTTCTACCTGCAGTTCCTGCAGCACGCCGTTGTCGACCAGGGCAACACGAATTTCCTGTGGGGTGACGTTGATCAGTAATTCTTCACTCATGCAGTGCCTGCAAGTGGGGTGGGGGGAGGCCGAGCTGGCTGAGCAGCGCCGCCGTTTCCGCCAGTGGCAGGCCCATCACTCCAGAATAGGAACCGCGCAGACCGCGCACGAAGACCGCTCCCAGGCCCTGGATGGCATAGCCGCCGGCTTTGTCTTGCGGCTCGCCAGTGGCCCAGTAGGCGCATGCCTCGGCTGGGGAGATCGGCCGCAGGAAGACGGCATTGCGCGACAGGGTCTGCCATACGCGCTGGCCATTGGTGATGGCTACGGCGGTAAGCACCTGATGCCAGCGCCCGCCGAGGACCGCATAGTTTTGTTGCGCTTCGGCAGCATCTGCGGGCTTGCCGAACACCTGGTCCCTCAGACAGACCAAGGTGTCGGCCCCGAGTACCAGGGCATTTTCATCGCTGCGTACGGCAGCGTGGGCCTTTTCCCGCGCCAGACGTCGAACGAGCTGCGCCGGCGGCTCGCCGTTACGCCGGGACTCGTCGACGCTTGTCGGCCGGAGTTCAGGCGTGTAGCCCAACTGCGCGAGAAGCTCGCGTCGACGCGGCGAAGCCGACGCGAGGATCAATTGCGGCATGCGCTCAGGAGCTGCCGGGCAGGAGAATCTGGGCCATGCCGCTGGCCACCCCGGCACCCGAGGCCAGGGCCAGTCGGGAATCGGGAATCCCGGCCTGGCGCAGCCCCTGAAGGATGGCCTCGGCGCGTTGGGTGGCCAGATTGAGGCCTCCCGGTTGCCCGGAGACCCGCACCAGGATCTGCGCTGCCGAGATCCCTTTCAGCGTCCCAGCGACAGCACGTAGGCGTTGCTTGCCGTTGGCGGACAGCCCCTGGTCTGAACTGAACAGGGCGGATATGGGCATGTCCAGTTCGGTGCCATATTTTCCCTGCCGCAGGTCACCGTAGGCGGCCAGGGCCTGCAACGGGGCCGGAGCAGCGGCAGGCGCCGCAACCGTGGGGCTGACGCTCGTCGAGCTACTCGTACTCGGCGCAGAACTCGGTTGCATCGTCGCCAGACTCTGTTCTTCCTGCTGCAGTATTTCCTTTTGCTGCTGGATTTCCTGTTTCAGGCGGGCGCTGCGGGCACCCTGCATGGTCTGCGTCGCCAACTGCTGGCGCAGCTGGGCATATTCTGCCTGCAAGGCCTGATATTTCTGGTTGAGGCTGGCCAGTTCCCGGCTCAGACGTTCCTTCTCCTGGCCACTGTTTGCAGCCGCTTGGGCTTCCCGCAGTCCTTGCAGGCGGGCCTCAAAGATGGCCTGGTCGACGGCAAAGAGGGGCGGATTGACCTGATCGGCGGTCATCTGCTGCAGATCCCGCTGCAGACTGGCGGATTGCTGCGGGGTAAGATGTGTGGATTTCTGCAGGTTTTGGAACTGTCCATAGGCACGTTGCAGGGCGGCTGTGGTAGTAGCATCGGCCCAGGCTAGGGTAGGCAGTAGAAGTAAGGTGCTGGCGAGCAGGCTACGGCGAATCATGGGTTCGTCTCCTGAAGCTGCTGACGGGTAGCGGCAATTTTTTCCTGCAGACTGGCGATTCTCCCTTGTAGCTCGCGAATCTGTCCTTTTATCTCCTGGTTGCTCTCCGTCGCCGGGCTCTGATCGAGACGCTGCTGAATGTTATCGAGGCGAAGGCGGGCCAATTCGGTTTGGCGATCGGCGTAAAGATAATCGCCTCGCTGCTGCGCGGCCTGTGCTGCGGCCAGGGCTTGGCGCGCGGGCTCCAGTTGCTGCGCCGGCACCTGTGGGGACAGCGAAAAGATATGGATGCGCGCCGCTTGTACGGCAATGGCATTGCTGCTGCTCTCTTGCGGCGTGGGTACGACCATCTGCGCGCAGGCACTCAATCCCAAAGTCAGGGCTGCGACTACCCCCAGTCGGGGCAAGACTCGTTGATAACACTTCACCATCCATTCTCCTCTCCGCCACGATGATAGGGCAGGCCCGCACGGATACTCCAGGCACGATACAGTTGCTCGGCAAGGACCACGCGCACTACGGGGTGCGCCAGAGTCAATGCCGAAAGGGACCAGCGCCAGTGCGGCCGCAACGCCGGGTCGATACCATCGGGGCCGCCAATCCACAGGGTGACGTCCTGATGATCGTTGATCCAAGTATCTATTTTCTGCGCCAGCTCTTCACTGCGCAAGCTCCGCCCGGTAACCTCCAAGGCCACGATCTCACTGTCTTTGAGGGTGCTGGCGAGGAGCCGTTCACCTTCCTCCCGACGCCAGCGTGCCGGGTCGTTCTGCCGCCCCCGCTGGGCCAAGGGTAGGCTGCGCCATTCCAGTTGCACCGGGGCAGGGATCCTGCGGCGGTATTCCTCCACCGCTGCTTCCACCCAGTTTGGCATGCGGGTCCCTAGCGCGAGGACCAACAGGCGCACGCTAGCCCTCGTTACCCTGGCTACGCACCTTGGGCAGCTCGCCCCACAGCCGCTCGATCTGATAGAAATCGCGGGTTTCCGGTCGCATCAGATGGACCACGACGTCCCCCAGATCCACCAGCATCCAGTCGCTGCCGGACGCCCCTTCCTTGCCGAGAGGCCGCACCCCCTCGCCACGCACCTTGTCGATCACGGCATCGGCAAGGGCGCGTAGCTGGCGGTCAGAGTTGCCAGAGGCAATGATCAGGTAATCGGTGATATCGGTTTGTTGACGAACGTCGATGCTTTGGATGTCGATGGCCTTGTGTTCATCGAGGGCGGCGATACTCAGATCGCGCAGCATTTCGGGCGTGATGGGCAAGGTGGGTGTTCCTCCAGGTTACGCTTCGTGGTAAAGCCGTTGCCGGGCAATATAATCCAAGACCGCGTCGGGTAACAGAAAGCGCGCACTGCGCCCGGCGGCGAGAAGGCTGCGGATCTGGGTCGCGGAGATTTCCAGGGCGGTGACCGTGTGAAAGGCGATCTTGCCGCGAGAATGCCGGTGCAGTGCGGTCAGATCCTGTACCCGCCGCTCATAGAGCACCTGGCGCAAGGCCTCGGGCAGTTCCGCCATCGGCCAGCCGGGCCGGCCGATGACTACCAGATGGGTCAGATCGAGGATTTCCTGCCAGTCTTTCCAGGTATCGAAGCGCAGAAAGGCATCCATTCCGATCACCATTGCCAGAAAGCCATCGGAATCGTCGGCGCGGAGGTGGCGCAGGGTGTCGACGGTGTAGGAACGACTGCTTTTTTCGACTTCGTAAGCCAGAACCGCCAAGCCTGGGGCCTGCTGCGCGGCAATGCGGGTCATCGCCAAACGGTGCTCCGCGGGTGCCCAGGGGCTCTGCCGGTGCGGCGGATGCCCGGCAGGAACCAGTGTCGCCTCCGCCATGCCCAGCGCCTCGCGTACCTCTTCCAGCGCTCGCAGATGCCCATAATGAATGGGATCAAAGGTGCCACCCAGAATCAGCCGTTTTTTCTGCATGGATTCAGTGTAGAGGATGAGTCTGCGGGAAGAAAGCAGTTTCATGGCTTGGCGACTTGTATCCGCAGAGTGCCGGCTGTAGGGAAAAACCAAGCCATGACAAGGCGTGTAAATGAGAATCGTTATTGACTAGCAAATAGTGTTGCGGCATAGTAGCGCCGTCTTTAACTGATCTGAGCGTATCATGAAGTGCAAGTCCCTTTCTTTTTTGATGCTTCTGTGGAGTGGCGCAAGTGTTGCGGCGGGATTGCCCGGGCCTGCGGCCGAATCGCCAATCCCGAATCAAAATGGTCTGGCGCCTCGCTATCTGACCGAGTTCCAGCACATCGGCCAGGGTTTCTCCTGGTCGGCGCATGCGGATACAGAGCTCTTCGCCAATCTGGCGGGAGGAATTCGCCAGGGCACGGCCAACACCACGGCGGGCCAGTTGGGGCTGCAATGGGATAGCGGCAAGGCTGGCGCCTGGCGCGGCGGGCTCTTCACCACATCCGTGTTCGGCATCTACAGCTCGGCCGAAGACACGGCCTACAGCGGCGATCTGCAGACCGCGAGCAATATCTATGCACCTTCTGCAGTGCGGCTCTACGAGGCCAACTACCGGCAGCAATGGACGGGCTGGCTGGCTACCCGCATCGGGTACACCGATTTCAATCTCTATTTCGATGTGGCCAGCAACGCGCTTCAACTCTTGAATGGGTCATTTGGTCTCGATCCCAGCCTGTCCGGCAATGTACCGGCGCTGCCCACCTATCCATATTCCGGCCTAGGTTTCATCGTCAATACCCATGGGTCGAACTGGAGCAGCAAGGCAGGAGTGTTTCAGGGAGATGCCATTCATCCGTATCGCGGTGTCTTTGACCGCGGTTATCTGGCGATCTGGGAGGGGGCCTTGCACTGGGGGCGGGAGGAGGGCGAAGACCCGGATGATGATACGGATGAATATGGCAAGTATGTCTTTAAAGTCGGCGCCTGGCACTACAATCAGCCACGTGCCCCCGACTTTGACCTGAGTCCGACGACGAATGGCATCTACGGCATCGTCGAGGCGCACTGGCAGCTTGCCGACGCGGAGCTGGCACCCTTTATCCAGTGGGGCAAGGCTTTTGGACAGGAGAATCTGGTTCCCTGGTACCTGGGTGTAGGGGCGCGCCTCAGTCATTTTCTTGCGGCTCGGCCGGATGATGCCCTCTCCTTTGGCATGGCGCGGGCAGCCCTGCGTCCGGGCGTGGTGGCGGCGGGATATGAAGATGAGGAACTACCAGCAGCAATTTATCCCGCCGAAACCAGTTACGAAATCACCTATGTCGTCAAATTGAATGATTATCTGAGCCTGCAGCCCGACCTGCAATACATCACCCGTCCCAACGGGGTGTACCGTAACGCCACTGTCGGGTTGCTGCGTTTGCACCTGGAGTTTTTTTGATGACAGAGATTGCTCATCATGCCTTGCACTTTGTTGCCCAGCATCCGGGTTGTCGTCTCGAACAACTGCTGCGATATCTTGTGCCGGCCTGCCCGGAGCGTCTGGGACAGGCCCTGGTCGAGTTGCAGCAGCGTGGGGTCTTGCAAATCTGGAAACTGACCCGCTGTGCCGGGCGCGTGGAACAGGTCTGTTTTCTGGGGACAGGAAGTCCTTCACTGCAATCTGTGCACTGAATTTATCCCATCATCTTCTCCTGTAGCACCGTAGCCGATTGCGCGCCCCCGGGCGCGCCTTTTTGTATTGTGCGCGGAAATTGACATGAGCAGGATGACGCGAGAGCATTATGCAACCAAGTTGCAGTTACGGAGAATACCGCAATGTCCCTTCTACCTTCTGCCTTATCCCCCCGCCGTTTCCTTGGCGTTGTCCTGGCCAGCAGTGCCCTCTTTACTGGCACTGCCCAGGCAGCCGACGCGGTTCGTGCCGTTGGCGTGGAAAATGAGTATGCCAATGTCATCTCCCAAATTGGTGGCCCGTACGTACAGGTACAAGCCATCGAGAGCAATCCCAATACCGATCCGCACACCTTTCAGGCGAGCCCCGCAATTGCGCGCGAGGTAGCGCGGGCGCAATTGGTGGTCCGCAACGGGTTGGGCTACGACTCCTGGGCGAAGAAGATCCTGGTGGCCAATCCGAACCGGGCAAGGAAGGTCATCGTGGTGCAGGATCTCCTAGGTCTGCCGGAGAATACGCCCAACCCGCACTTATGGTACAAGCCGGAAACCATGCCCAAGGTGGCGGCAGCGGTGGCCGATGCCCTCAGCGCCATGTTGCCAGAGCACCGCACGTATTTTGCCGCGCAGGTGAAGAAATTCGATGCCTCCCTGCAGCCCTGGTATCAGGGCCTTGCCGCTTTCCGCAAGGACTATCCAAAAACCCCCGTCGCGGTGACGGAGCCTGTAGCAGACTATATGCTTGAGGCAGCCGGCTGCGAGATCAAGACCCCCTGGTCCTTGCAGGCGGCGATCATGAATGGCACCGACCCAGCGCCCCAGGATGTGAGCCGGCAGAGCGAGCTGCTGGGCAAACGTCGGGTGAAGGTGTTTCTGTACAATCAGCAGGTCACCAGTAGCCTGACCCAGTCGTTTCTGGCCAAGGCGAAACAGGCCCGGATTCCGGTAGTGGGAGTCTATGAGACCATGCCCGCGGGCTATGACTACCAACGCTGGATGATGGCCGAGCTGAATGCGCTGCGGGCGGCGGTTGTCCACGGAACCTCTACGATGGCATTGCACTGACATCTCGCTCCTGGCGCCTTGCCAGGGGCGCCAACAGCCTCTAGGCTCTTCGGATCGAATTCCGCGGGGGCATTTTTATGTCCATTTCTCAAATTACTTGGCTTCCCTCCTGGTCGGCAGCGCTCCACGATCGTCTGTGGGCCTGGACTGGGCACATTGCTGCGGCGCTGCTGGTGTTGCTGGTCGGCGTGTGGCTGGCGCGCTGGATAGGACGTCTCAGTGCCCGTGCGTTGGAGCGCGTCCATCACGATCTGACGGTGGCGCGTTTTCTCGAATCTCTGATCAAAATTGCTCTGTACATCGTGGTAGTGGTCGCAGCCCTCGGACAGTTGGGGGTGCAGACCACTTCGCTCCTGGCGATGCTTGGCGCCGCTGGTCTTGCCATTGGCCTGGCGTTGCAGAAGTCCTTGGCGGACTTTGCCGCCGGCGTCCTGTTGCTGATCTTGCGCCCCTACCAGGTGGGCGACAGCATCGAGGTGGCCGGTGTCTCAGGTACGGTCGAGCGCATCCATCTCTTTCAGAGCGTCATCAACAGTTTCGACAATCGCCAAATATTCGTGCCCAACAGCAAGATCCTCAGTAATGTGCTCATTAATACCTCCGTCCTTGGCCAACGCCGTATCGACCTGTTGATTACTCTCGCTCCGCATGCGGACCTGCTGCGCGCCAAGCAGCTTTTAGCAGAACTCTGCGAGACCGATGAGCGGATTCTATCCGAACCTGCGCCGGCGATTGGCGTGCAGGATCTCACCGATCTGGGTGTTCAACTCTACCTGCGCCCATGGGTACGGGCGACGGATTACGGTGCCACGCGCAGTGATCTTCTGGAGGCCATCAAGGTCCATTTCGATGCCGAGGGCATTGAACTCGCCCAGCGTCTTGCGTTTGGTGCCGCCTGATGGCGGCCGGGCGCTTCGACTCCTGGCTCGCCGCCATGGTAGGAGGACTCTTGCGGCTCTTGGCGCGTGCGCCGCGCCCGGTTTGGGTGTGGGCGGGCAATCGCCTGGGAGACCTAGCGCGTCTTCTCGTAGCGAGCGGCCGACGGGTGGCGCGCAGGAACCTGGAGATTGCCTATCCCGAACTGGATGATCGGCAGCGGAGGAATCTGCTCGCCCAGCATTTCCGCCAGCTCGGGCAGGCCTTCGTGGAACTGGGGCCGCTCTGGTTTTGGCCTCTACCGCGAAGCTTGGACTTGATTCGTTCCGTGCGCGGTGCGGAAGCGGTAGATGCTGCCCTGGAGAAGGGGCAAGGGGTAGTACTCTTCACCGCGCACTTGGGGGCCTGGGAGGCCGCAGTGCAGTATATCGGCCAGCGCTGGCCGGTGACGGTGCTCTACATGCCGACCCGCAATGCCGCCATCAACGCGCAGATGATCGCCGGCCGCGGACGCAGTGGTGCTCGGCTGGTGGCCAAGAATGGCGGTATTCGCGGATTGCTGCAGGCTCTGCAAAGGGGCGAGGTGGTGGGCGTCCTACCCGATCAGAATGTGGACCCGCGCGAGGGCGTCTTTGCTCCCTTCTTTGCGCGGCCGGCCTGCACCACGCCGTTGCTGGCACGTTTGGCGCAACGACGAGGCAGTCCTACCTTTGGACTCTTCGCCTATCGCTTGCCAGCTGGGCGTGGTTTCGAGATCGAGATCGTGCCCCTGCCGGATGGGTTCCCCAGCGGTAATGACGTGGCCGATGCGGCGACCATGAATGTGGCCCTCGAGGCAGCTATTCGTCGGGCGCCAGAACAGTACTGGTGGGTGCACCGCCGTTATAAGGATCCGGCTCCCGGTTGGGATTACCCCTATTGACAAGCCCTTGAAAAGCGCAAAACCGACCCCAGATTTGGGGCAGGTCAGCGAGGACCATTGTTCAAGAGGAGAGTCATCATGAGTGAAAAGGCTATCAGTAACCCATCCGTACGTGTTGCCGACCCCGTCGAGCAGCTCTTTGATGCCGTACTTCCCGGCTTTTTCCGGCCCCTGCAGGGCAGCGTTGGATCAGCGCGGCCGAACGTTGCACATCTCGATGTTATCGACCGCGACAACGAAATCGTCGTCAAAGCGGAGATTGCCGGTGTCGACAAGGACAAGCTCGACATCCAGGTGCACGGCAATCAGGTATACATCAGTGGGAGCAAGGAAGAGGACAGCAGCAAGGAAGAGGGCAAGTACATTTACCGTGAGCGACGCTACGGCGAGTTCGCCCGCACCATCCAGCTACCGGTGGATGTCGACGCCAGTCAAAGCAAGGCGGCCTACAAGGACGGGGTGCTGGAGCTGACCCTGCCCAAGGCGGAGTCGGCCAAGCGGCGGAAGATTGCCGTCGAATAGGCGGCATTTCAGTCAGCTGCGGAGCAAGGGGGGCGTTGCCCCCCTTGCTTACTCGGCGATGCGCAGGAATTTCTGCCCTGATCCCGCCTGCCCCTGGCTGTTGCGCCAGTGTGCGGAGATCATTCCGCTTTTTTCGGCTCGCAGGGGAACGGCAAGATAGGGATTCGCGCTGCTCATACTGGAAAGATCGAAGTGGCAGAAGGTCTTGCCATCCAGGGCAAAGGCCACCTCTTCGATGAACAGAGTCTTGTCCTCGCTTTGCGATGGATGCAGGATCAGCGCCCGGATCTCGATGATCTCTCCTCGTTTCGCGTTTTCTGGCAGGCCAATCTGCACCTCCCCGAGGCGCCGTGTCAGCCGGCTTCCCAAAGTACCCAGCACGCTCATTCTGCAGCTCCTTTGCCTTTGACAACATGCACCCACTCGGGTTTGGCTGCAAAGATATCACCGCGGTTGCTTTGTGCGATGACCCGCAGCGGGCTGTCGTGTAACACTTTGACTCTCTGGTAACATGCCGCCTTGCCATTGGCAGGACTGCAGTGAAAGATGCTCGCTAAAGGTGTGGGGTTGTGATCGACCAGCACATAGATTCGCGCAATGTAATCGTCATCCGTCATGGGGTGATTCACGGACACGGATACGGGCACGCTGAGCGCATCATCGACTTCTTTGGCGACCAGCACATGTACACGATCGGACTCCGTCAGTGTACGCATCTGAAATAGATCCTGCAGTACCTGATCGACGCTGCTGGCAGCAAAGGACTGCGCTGGCCAGCCCTCGGCATTTGCCGCCATGGCGATGCGGGTGCCGATCAGTGAGGCTCCCAAGGCAAGGCTGGTACCAAGGGCACTCAGGCGCAGGAAATCCCTTTTATGCATGCTCTGCTCCGCAATGTAGGTGTAAGGCTACAGGATAGTCGAGATGGACATCTCTGACAAAAAGACCCTACTTGCCGATACAAAAGCGCGAAAAGATCTCTCCCAGGATTTCCTCTACATCCACGACCCCGGTGATTTGGCCGAGGGCGTTGGCGCTTTCCCGCAGCTTTTGCGCCAGGAGTTCTTCGCCGGCATCCAGCTCCAGAAACTGTGCTGCCTCGGCAAGATGCTTGGCGGCCTCCTCCAGCGCCAACACATGGCGCTGGCGCGCCGACCAGGCGCTCTCGTTGTTGGCACCCAGGCGTTGGCACAGATAAGAGCGTAATTCTGTCAGACCGGCGCCGCTATAGGCAGAGATACAGAGGCCTGGCACCCCCAGATCCGGAGCGACGAAGTCCGGACAGAGATCAATCTTGTTCCACAGCACTGTACAGCGTTGGCGATCGAGCTCCGCCAGCAGCTTGGCGTCTTCTGACGAGCAGCCACGACTGGCATCGAGCAGGAGGAGGACTTCCTCGGCGCTTTCGAGTAGGGCGCGGCTGCGGCGGATGCCTTCCTGTTCCACCGGGTCGGCGCTGTCGCGCAACCCGGCCGTGTCCAGGAGCTCAAGGGGTAGTCCCTCGAGTTCGAGCTCTTCGCGCAGAACATCGCGGGTGGTTCCGGGAATCGGGGTGACGATGGCACTGTCACGACCCGACAGGGCATTGAGCAGGCTGGATTTGCCGACATTGGGGGCGCCGACCAGAAGAATCCGGGCCCCGCGCGCCAGCCGCGCGCTGGAGCGACTCTGCTCCAGAATCCGGGCTAGCTGCCTTTGCAGTTGCTGGAGTTGCGTGACCAGCGTCTGGAGGTGTTCGTCTCCCAGGTCTTCTTCGCTGAAATCGAGTCCGGCTTCGGCGAGTGCCAGGGAGTGCAGAATCTCCTTGCGTAGGCCGCTAATGGCAGCAGAAAACTGCCCCTCCAGGCTGGCCAGGGCCGCGCGTGCCTGGGACTGGCTACGGGCATGGATGAGATCGGCAACTGCTTCCGCCTGCGCCAGATCCAGACGAGCATTGAGAAACGCGCGCTCGCTGAACTCGCCGGCACGTGCCGGCCGCGCGCCCAGGCGCACGGCGTATTCGAGGAGCGAGCTGAGGATGACCGGACTGCCGTGGCCCTGCAGCTCCACCACGTCTTCGCCGGTATAGCTGTGCGGCGCGCGAAAATACAGCGCAATCCCGTGGTCGAGGCGTTCCCCTGGCGCCAGAAAAAACTGCCGCAGGTAGGCATGGCGTGGCCGCCATTGTTTGCCCTGGGGCAGGCCGCAAAGCGCATTGGCAATCTCTAACGCATCGGGGCCGGACAGGCGGAGAATACCAACGCCGCCGATTCCGGGGGGGGTGGCGACGGCGACGATGCTGTCGCCCAGCTGGTAGCGCCCCTGGCGCGACAACACCCTAGCTCTCTTTCATGACGTGGCGGGTGATCAGGTACTGCTGAATGATGCCAAAGACGTTGTTGGTCAGCCAGTACAGCACCAGACCTGCAGGGAAGAAGGAGAAAAAGATGGCGAAGGCCACGGGCAGGATCGACATGATCTTTTTCTGCACGGGGTCCATGGGCGCCGGGTTCAGGCGCTGCTGCAGGAACATGCTGATGCCCATGAGCAGGGGCAGAATGTAGTACGGGTCGGGAAGTGCCAGATCATGAATCCAGAGAATGAACGGCGCCTGCCGCAATGACACGCTCTCCACCAGCACCCAGTAGAGGGCAATGAAGACGGGCATCTGAATGACGATGGGCAGACAGCCCGCCATCGGGTTGACCTTTTCCGTGCGGTAGAGCTCCATCATCTTGGCGCCCATTTGCTGCCGGTCGCCATTGGTCTCCTTCTTGATCTGCTCCAGTTTGGGCTGCAGCTTGCGCATGTTGGCCATGGAGCGATAACTGATCGCGGAGGGGTAGAAGAAGATGATCTTTACCGCCACGACCAGAAGGATGATGGCGAGACCCCAGTTGCCGGCCCAGGAATGGAACCAGGTCAGCACCCCGTGCATGGGCTCGGCCACGATGGAGAACCAGCCGTAATCGACCGTCTGCTCCAGGCCACGTCCCAGCGCCGCGAGCTGGTCCTGCAGCTTCGGGCCCAGGAACAGTTGCTGGCGCAGGGTATAGCTCTGCCCCGGTTGCAGGGTGGGCAGGGCTTGCTGCACACCCGCCACATAGTTGCTGCCCGCCGGGCGCGCATAGAGTTGCACGCTGGCATGGGGTTCGGGGAGTACCGCTTGCAGGAAATAGTGATCCGTCATGCCCGCCCAACCGGGACCGCCATGCTCCTCGGGATGGTCGCGGAGATCGGAAAAGCTCTTCTCACTCAAACTGCCGTTATGCATCAGGACCGAACCCGTAAAGATCGACATAAACCAATGGCTCTGGGTCCGGTCATTGCGCAGAATCTGGTCGAAATAGCTGCCTTTCCAGGGCTCCTTGCCGGTATTCGTGATGCGGATGTCTTCGTTGATCAGATAGGTATGTGGATCAAACGAAAAGGTCTTTTCGATTTTCAGAGGACCGGCCTGGCCGCTCAGGGTGATGGGCCCGCCGTCATTGATCGTCTGCGGGGCGCTGAAGTTGGCGCGCAGGATCTGTCCGTCGGTAGCAATGAAGCCGCTTTGCTGTGCCGTCAAGCGCGCGGCGCTACTGTCCAGAATGGGATAGGGAGCCTTGTCGTCCACGGCGATGGGATATCTGCGCAGGCCGAGATTCTGGATATCACCGCCTTGCAGATAGATCTTGCCGGTGTAGAGATCCGTCTGGAAGCTGACGCTGGGTCCCTCGCCCACCGCATGGCTCGTCACTGCCGCAACCGTGCTGGGCGCCACCGGTACGCTGCTTGTGGGCGCGGGCGATTGGGTCGCCGCCGTTGGCTGGGTGGCTGACTGGGTGACCGCAGTTGGCGTTGCCTTCGGGCTCGGCTTGGGATGGGGCGCCAGCCACTCGAAGAGCACCAGGACGATGATCGAGAGGACGACGGCAAGGATGGTACGTTGGCTATCCATGGGGCTCCGAAAACTCAGGGGACGGGGTCGTACCCCCCCGGGTGAAAAGGATGACAGCGAGCGATGCGTTTGACACCCATCCAGGCACCACGCAGGACACCATAGCGTTCAATGGCCTCACAGGTGTAATGCGAGCAGGTTGGATGGTAGCGGCAATTCTGCCCGAGAAAGGGGCTCAGGACGAGCTGGTAGGTATGGATCAGGGCGATAGCGCCGCGACGTAGCATGGCCATCAGCGCAGCACGCTGTCGAGGCGGCCACGCAGCACGGCATAGGCCGCATCGCGTGCGGCCGGACGCGCCACGACCATGAGATCGTACGGTAGGGAGCGCCCGGCACTCAGGCGAAAGGCCTCGCGCAGCCGACGCTTCAGGCGGTTGCGGTACACCGCCTTACCTACCTTCCGGCTGACGGCAAAGCCAATGCGCGCGTGCCCCAGGTCGTTGTCCAGGCGATAGAATACCAGCTCAGGGAAACTGCGCTTCCTCCCCTCGCGCAAGGCAAGGCGGATTTCAGCCTGGGTGCGCAGGCGGTCGTTACGGGTGAACGACTGTTGGCTCATCCCTCAGGGACAGAGCTTGTACCGACCCTTGGCGCGCCGCCGCTTGAGGACTAGGCGGCCAGACTTGGTCGCCATGCGGGCGCGGAAACCGTGAGTGCGCTTGCGATGCACGACGCTAGGCTGAAAAGTGCGCTTCATGATGATCTACCCTAAAATTTCATAAGGGCACAGAAGATAAGGAGAAGAGAGGTCAAAGTCAAGGTGGGGAGGAGGATCGCGCTGGGTCCTCAGCCTGTGCTGTGCCAGCGCTCGATGGCCTGCAGCACCTCTTCATCGAAACGCTCGGGAGGCGCATGGCGCACCCATTCCTTGGCCTGCTGAATGCGCTGCGCCCGGGTAAAGGTGTAATACAACTGCTGAAACAGTGGATCTTCATCCACATAACAGTGGATGTGCTCGGCCTGACGCCGTAGTTTCCAGGGCTTGCGTTGCCCCTGCAGCCGACAGTGCAGGGTTTTGTCGTCGACACTCAGAACCTCCGCCGCCTCGATTGCCGCCACCACATCACTGTAGGGTTGATGGCGAAGGTGAAAGAAGTGATCCCCTGGCTCGGCTTCGCGCATATCCAGATACCGGTAGTGCGCATCTCCGCAAGTTTTCAGCATTGCTTCATCCATGGCCTCCAGCAGCATACAGCCACCAGAGTACGACAATAACCGCCGCACTCGCTAGGGTGATGGCACCGCTGATCAGGAGCAGTTTGAGCAGGGCTCGTGCCTCGGCATACGCGGGATCTTTTGGCATCACCTATATGGAGTGTCATTTCCCGCCAGAGTTCACCGACCTTTCCCAACTTTTTTTGGAGGGACTTTGGCAGTTTGCTGGCTCCGCAGATAGTCTTCGTAGCTGCCCTTGAAATCCTCGATGCCGTGGGCGGTAAATTCGATGATGCGGGTGGCCAGCGACGAGACAAATTCCCGATCATGACTGACAAAAATCAGGGTGCCGTCAAATTTTTCCAGGGCCGTGTTCAGCGATTCGATGGACTCCATGTCCAGATGATTGGTTGGTTCATCGAGAATCAGGACGTTGGGTCTTTGCAGGGTCAGTTTGCCAAAAAGCATGCGCCCCTTTTCGCCGCCGGAAAGTACCTGTACCGGTCGGTCCACCTGATCCTGACCAAAGAGGAGGCGGCCCAATATGCCACGGATGATCTGGTCATCGTCCTTTTCGCTGCGCCATTGGCTCATCCATGCAAAAAGACTCCACTCCTCGGCAAACTCCGCGGCATAATCCTGGGGAAAATAACCAATCTTGGCGTTCTCGGCCCATTTGACGGTCCCGGTATCCAGCTTGATTTCGCCCAGCAGGCAGCGCAGTAGAGTGGTCTTGCCCAGACCATTGGCGCCAATGATCGCCACCCGTTCCCCCGCCTCTATCTGCAGGCGAAACTTGTGGAACAGGCGCAATTCGCCAAAACTCTTGCCCAGATCCTTGCCGTCCACGGCGTGACGATATAACTTGCGCTCTTGTTGAAACACGAGATAAGGATTCTGCCGGCTAGAGGGCTTCACCTCCTCCAGCTGGATTTTTTCGAGCTGGCGCGCCCGCGAGGTCGCCTGTTTGGCCTTTGAGGCATTGGCCGAAAAACGGCTGACGAAGGTCTGTAGCTCTGCTATTTTTTCCCGCTTTTTATCATTTTCGGCCAGTAATTGTTCACGCACCAGCGTTGAGGCACGCATGTACTCGTCGTAATTTCCCGGATAGATGCGCAGTTCGCCGTAGTCCAGATCCGCCATGTGGGTGCAGACGCTGTTCAGAAAATGGCGGTCATGAGAAATGATGATGATGGTGCTGTTGATGGTGCTCAGCAGTTCTTCCAGCCACTGAATCGTATGAATATCCAGATTGTTGGTAGGCTCGTCGAGCAGCAGGATGTCCGGGTCGGCAAAGAGTGCCTGAGCGAGGAGTACCCGCAGTTTCCAGCCGGGGGCCACGGCCGACATCAATCCTGTATGTTGTTCCAGGGGAATGCCCACCCCAATCAGTAGTTCCCCCGCCCGTGCCTCAGCAGAATAGCCGTCGAGTTCCGCATACTCTCCCTCGATCTGGGCAATCGCCATGCCCTCTTCCTCCGTCAGCTCCGCCAGGGCGTAGAGACGATCGCGTTCCTGTTTGACCCGCCAGAACTCCGCATGACCCATCATCACCGTATCCAGAACCGTGCAATCTTCGAACGCAAACTGGTCCTGACGCAATTTGCCGAGGCGCTCGCCACTGCTGAGGCTGACGTTGCCGGAGCTGGGTTCCAGATCGCCGCCGAGGATTTTCATCAGGGTCGTCTTGCCGCTGCCATTGGCGCCAATCAGGCCGTAGCGGTTGCCATCGCCAAACTCGACGCTGACATTCTCAAAGAGCGGTTTGGAAGCAAATTGCATGGTCAATTGATGGGTGCTGAGCAAGGCAGACTCCAAGGGGGTAAGGAGAGCGAAGGTCGAGATGATAACATCGAAAGGGCGAGAACCTGGACCTCTGACATGCCTGAAAGGCAGACGAGCCCCAGTTTGACTAAACTTACAAGAGGAGGTGTATGTATGAACGCATTGTATACACGTAAAATAGCTGTGGCGACGGCCGCCGTCTGCGCGCTGGCACTGGGTGGTTGTGCCAACATGAGTCCGACTGGACAACGAGCCTTGAGTGGTGGCGCCATTGGTGCTGCGGGTGGCGCGGTGGTTGGCGCTGCGGTAGCCGGTAGTCCCGCTGCTGGGGCAGCGGTCGGTGGCGCTGTAGGCGCCGGTATCGGGGCGGCACTACCGCAAATCAAGCACAGTCTCAACGGGGACTAGTTGCGTAGATAAGGTGTGCCAGCCGATGCGAGAAAACGAGCCGTTGCGCTCGGCAACCGCGCGGTGTTTTGCAGTTGCCGAGCGCGTCCGCAAGTTGGAGAGATTGACGCGTTTTTTCTGGTGATTCGGGTGAGTGCCCATGCTAGGATTTTTCCTTCCCCCGACTCTCCAGACCAGAGCCCATGAGCACCCTCTCCAGGAAAGATCTCCCCACTTTGCGACGGCTGCATCCCGTGTATTTCCGGCGTTGGTGGCGGAACATGGTCGGCCAGACCGACCATGAAACGGTGATCGAGCAGGCCACCAATGACGGCCGCTTGAGTTACAGCTATGCCTTCATGGTTTTCGTGTCGGCGGGTGTAGCAGCAACGCATCGTTGTTAGAGTTTGTCCAAGAACATCACTGTGAGAAAGGAGACGTTGGCCTTGCGGCAGGCCTCGGTGTGTTCAGCAAACGGTCGTTTGGTGGATGACGTATCGTGCCCACTCATAATGTCGAGGAACCAAATTTGATGTCCAAGGTGGTTTATATAGACCATAAAGGTTGATATAAACTAGATAATGCGGTTGATTTGAACCGGCACGGAGGTAGCCTTCTGATAATATATAGTATAACTATATATTTTTATTAGAACATAGTTTACCACTTTTGTCAGGTACAGAGAGTGCTTCTATAG
>NZ_JBYCKU010000001.1:0-5599 GCF_057473545.1 Acidithiobacillus sp. TH-A67 | reverse complement strand
CGCGCCTATGATAGTGGGGGGCCTCCCCCCGCGAAAGTCGGTCACCGCCAGACACCTATACCCAACAACCCCAGCTAAACCCTGGGGTTGTGTTTTTTCTTGGTCTTCGCTGCAAACGTCCCCATAATGGCGACATGAATGCACAGCAACAGCAGATCTGCGCCGCCTTGCTGGAAAGCGGGATCGACGCCAAGCTCGCGGCGGTCGCCGCCCTACCCGATATCGTAGCAATGGACGATTGGATCGCCATCCCCACGCCGTGCATTCCGGGTCGGCCGGCGCGCTTGCAGTTGGTCGCGCCACGGGATGTTCCGCGCCGGCGGAACCTTGCCTCTCGCGACGGACGTTTTGCCTTGCTCCACGCCCTGGCGCATATCGAATTCAACGCCATCAATCTGGCACTCGACGCTGTATGCGCCTTTCCGGGGCTGCCCGTGCAGTACTATGCCGACTGGCTGCACATTGCCAAAGAAGAGGCGGCCCATTTTGCTGCCCTCCGACGCCTGCTGCTGGCCATGGGTGGAGAGTATGGAGAGCTGCCTGCCCACAACGGCTTGTGGGAAATGGCGATAGAGACTGCCGACGATCCTCTGAAGCGGATGGCTCTCGTTCCGCGGGTGTTGGAGGCGAGGGGGCTGGATGCTACGCCACCGATCCGCGCACGTTTGCAGGCCTTGGGAGACACGGAAGCGGATGCCGTCCTGGCCGTCATCGAAGCGGAAGAAATCGCTCACGTAGCCGCCGGTTCCTACTGGTTTCGCTGGCTCTGTGCTGCCCGCGATCTCGATCCTGATACGCATTTTTTCATCTTGCTCGATCGTCACTATCGGGGTCGTCCCGGCGGGGTATTTGCCGAGCAGGCGCGTCTCGCGGCGGGCTTTTCCGAATATGAGCTGCAACGGCTGCGGGACCGCGCGCAAGAGGGAGTAGTGGGTGGCTGAACTGGTTTTGGGGATCGAGAGTTCCTGTGATGAAACCGGGCTCGCCTTCTATGCAAAGGGCGCAGGCCTGCGTGGCGAGGTACTGTTCAGCCAGACGGAGATTCACGCCCCCTATGGCGGGGTCGTGCCGGAGCTGGCCGCGCGTGATCATGTGCGTCGCCTGCCATTGCTGTGGCGCGAGCTGGTCGCCAGCAGCGGTATTTCTCGTGCGGAAGCGGTGGCCGTGACCAGCGGGCCAGGTCTGATTGGCGCGCTGCTGGTTGGGGTCAGCTTTGCGCGTGCCCTGGCCTACGGCTGGGGTGTGCCGCTGATTCGGGTGCATCATCTGGAGGGACACCTGCTGGCCCCCTTGCTGGAGGGCGAGTTACCGTTGCCCGCCGTCGCGCTCCTCGTCTCTGGCGGACATAGTCAGCTCATTGCGATGCACGCGCTGGGCCAATATGAACTGTTGGGGGACACCTTGGACGATGCTGCCGGCGAGGCCTTCGACAAAGCGGCCAAGATTCTCGGCTTACCCTATCCCGGCGGGCCGGCTTTGGCTGCCCTGGCGGAGCAGGGCGATGCGCAGCGATTTGTGTTGCCACGCCCCATGCTCGACCGTCCCGGCCTGGACTTCAGTTTCAGCGGACTCAAGACGGCATTCCGTTTGCAGGCGCAGCGCCTGGCCGCTGAAGATCGTCAGGGCCGCGCCGATCTGGCCGCCAGCTTCCAGCAGGCCATCGTCGACACCCTCGTCGAAAAGTCCCGGCGGGCACTGCAGCAAACGGGTTTTGCACAGCTTATCGTGGCCGGTGGTGTCAGTGCCAATCGTCTGCTCCGGACCAAGCTGCAGGCGACGCTCGCCCCGCGGGCGCAGGTGCATTTCCCGAGCATCCGTCACAGTACCGACAATGCGGCGATGATCGCCCTGGCCGGATCGATCCATCTGGAGAAGGCCAATACCGCCTTGCACCCGCTACGGGCGCGTGCGCGTTGGCCGCTGGAGGAGCTATGAAGATCTCGCAAGAAGCACCTTTTTCCCTCGATGACCTGATTCAGGATGAAGCCGAGCGCAATGACGATTTTGCCGAGGGTCTTGACTGGCAGCAGACCGGCCATTTTCCGGAAGCGGTCAAATCCTTTCGCAAGGCTCTGGACGCCGAGCCGGATTCCCCCCTGTTCTGGACCTTCTATGCCTGGGCGCTGGCGGAATCCGGCGACGTTCATGGCGCCATTGCCGCCTGCCGCAAGGCTATTGGCCTCGACCCAGAATGGGGGATTGCCTGGAATGATCTGGGGGAATACCTCATGGAGAGCGGTCGGGTCGAAGAGGCCCTCTTCCCCATCCGCAAGGCGCTGCGCAGCAAGCATTTCGATCGCCAGCATCTGGCGTATATGAATCTAGCACGCTATTACCTGCACCACGGGCAGCTGCGGCGCGCGCGCCAAGCGGCCGAGGAGGCACACCGCCTGCTGCCGATCTTTCATCCTGCCAAGGAACTGGCCGAGTGGATTCGCGAACGCCAGGAGGCGTGGGGCATCGACGATTGATGGTGATAGCGCTGGAGCGTTAGCCACGCCTTTCGCTATACTTCGGGGGCCCATTCCCAGCCAAGGAAGATCCATGAGCACCGAACTTTGGTACACCGAACGGTATGAAGAGCATGGCGCGGCCCTGAGCCTGAAGGTGCGCGAGGTGTTGCACCGCGAGCAAAGTCCCTACCAGACCATCGAAATTTTCGAGACCGAGCATTTCGGTACCCTGATGACTTTGGACGGCCTGGTGATGCTCACCGACCGGGACAACTTTCTCTACCATGAAATGATGACCCACCCGGCGCTGTTTGCGCATCCGGCGCCAAAACGGGTGCTGATCATTGGGGGCGGGGATTGCGGCACGCTGCGCGAGGTCCTGCGTCACCCCGAAGTGGAATTGGCCGAGCAGGTGGAGCTGGATGAGCGCGTTACCCGGGTGGCGGAGCGCTTCTTTCCGCTGCTCTGCGAGCGCAATGACGATCCGCGCGCACGTTTCCATTTTCAGGATGGTATCGCCTGGGCAGAGAATGCCAAACCGGGCAGCTATGATCTGATCATCGTCGACTCCACCGATCCGGTGGGGCCAGCGGCCGGACTCTTTGGCGAGGAGTTCTATGTGGCGTGCTTTCGTGCGCTGGGCGAGCAGGGCGTGCTCGTCGCCCAATCCGAGTCGCCGCTACTCCATGCCGATCTCATCCGCCAGTGCCAGCGGCGGATGCAGGGAGCCGGTTTTGACTCGGTGGATACTCTGTTCTTCCCGCAGTTTGCCTATCCCTCCGGCTGGTGGAGTGCCACCCTGGCGCGCAAGGGGATCGAGCGCGATGCCTTCCGCCGCAAGGATGCCGGGCAGATGCAGGGCCTGCAGTATTACCATGCAGATATGCAGGCAGCGGCGATGGTGGCCCCGGCATTTCTGCTGCCTGAACATTAAGAGATGCTTCTGTCTCTTTATCTTATTGTTTTGTAGACAGAAAATTATTTATCTTGGCTTAATAATACTGTAACAATTCTTTGCTACACTGCTCCCACTAAAAGAGCTGACCGGATTGCAGTCGGCTGGAGGAAGGGAGCGTGTAGCATGTCGAATCTGATTCGGCTATTTCAACCAATATCTGCTTTGCGGGTGGGGGAAATCTCGATCCCCAACACCGAACGCGATCTCGTTGCCCCGCGCGGCTGGCAATATTTCCCCCAGCCAGTTGCTATCCCCAAGGAATGGGGGCTCCAGCGTGTCCTCGTCTATCGCTACCTACGCGGACCGGACCGATCCTGGGGGCTCTACCCCTGGTGGCGCTATCCCAAGGCGCGCTGGCCCAGACTGCCAGAGGCCCGAAGTCTCCTTCGCAGCTGTTTTGTTGCTGACGATGCCAGGGAGGAGCCCATAGCCATCGGTTCCGGACGCTATCTCTGTTTGCGGCAATCCGTGAATGGCCTCTATTTCCTCTTTTTCGATCTCACTCTCAAGGGTGCGGCAAGTTCAGATGTTTTCGGCGTAATACTGAACAATTTGGCGGAGACGTTGCCCGTGCAAGTGCCTTTTTTCCCTCCCATTTTGGCTCCTGAAAAACAGCTACTTCGCTTTTTTATGCAGGGAATGAGTAGCGCAGAGATCGCCCAAGAGCTATCTACGGAAGCGCAAAAGATTAACAAATCTATCAGGCGAATCAGCAGGCTTTTTGGAGCTGTCGATCGCGACGAATTACTGGTTTGCCTATGGCAGGCCTATCGGAAAAACAAAACTTGGTTTTATGAGGGAAGCTATGAATAACTCATTGAAATCTCTGGTCATTATTTCTGGTCTCATCCTGCTCCTGCCGGGTTCGTGTTTCGCCGAGGAGAAGGGGCAGGATCTGCCTTTCCTGCATCGTTATCCGGGTAGTTCCATTTACCACTACGACCACGTACGTTTTGATGATGCCAACATGCCTCTGGGACCCTTCACCGAAAAGGCCCCGACCCAGTCTCAGCTCGTCCAGGGCGAGTTGGTTTACATCTACTACAAGAACCCCATGGACCGTTCTCCTTTGGAGATCATGAGCAACTACCAGCAGACCCTGCAGCAGGAGGGCTTCAAGATCCTTTGGCAGTGCGCAAACGATGCCTGTATCGCCAAGGGCTATACCTCCCAGGTCAGTTTTTATACTGACCCTATCTGGCGCGGCGCGGGAGATAATTTCGGTACCTATTTCGGGCCAGGCGGGGGCCGCATGAGTACGGCCCGCCTGGACTCCCCCAACGGCTCGCAAACTTGGGTCTATTTATGGGTAGGTAGCCATAACGGTCCTTATGCTGGGAAAACCTACATCTACGCCGTACAGACCAAGCCCATGCAGACCGGTCTGGTCACCGCAGACCGGGAACTGCTGACGGCAGCAGAGATGGGTAGCGCCCTGGCACAGCAGGGTCGTTTCGCCATGCATATCCACTTCGACTACAACAAGGCAACTCTGCGACCTGACGCCCTGCCGCAGGTCCAGCAATTGGCGCAAACCCTTCGCCAACATCCCAACTGGACCATTGGGCTGGATGGTCACACCGACGCGGTGGGATCGGCGGAGTTCAACCAGCGCCTTTCGGAAGACCGCGCCCGTGCCGTGAAAGCAGCCTTGGTTGCCGATGGAGTGCCCGCACAACAGATCGCTACGCGTGGCCTGGGGGCGACACAGCCGGTTGCCGATAACAGCACAGACGCCGGACGGGCCAAGAATCGTCGGGTAGAGGTGGTCAACCTTACCCCTGGATTTGTGCCGACGGCGGGCACGACGGGCGCGGGCGGAGCTCCCGCGATGGCAACTGCAGGCGCCGGGGGCGTGGGTTCGGCGCCTCCCATAGGGGGTACAGTGGGTCAGGGCTCCTCTCAGGGTTCTGCCAATCAGTCTGTACCTGCACCGGTGCGACAGATCACGGATACGGCTACCGATGCCGCGCAGTCGGAACTGCGTTATCAAGTATATCGTGGTGTCAGCAATCTGGTGGGCGGTTTGTTCAATCACTAGGGAAATTTCATCTTCCGGGGTAATGCTCAGTCAGGAGGGCGTAACAGTGCAAAGTAAACGAATCGGCGCGAAGCGCCAATTTGGGCAAGGTATGACAGAGTATTTGATTGTCGTCGCCTTGATTGCGATTTCATCCATTGTGGTTTT